>DASQWR010000020.1:0-2849 GCA_035640155.1 Pseudonocardiaceae bacterium | reverse complement strand
TATCACCGAGCCCGATATCGCACAGCAGGACTCCGAGCGCACCTTCGACCGGCTGGTGGACGAGGGCCAGCAGCGGCTCGGTCGCTCCTGGCCCGGACTGATCTCCACCGGCCTGCTCGGCGGGCTCGACATCGGAGTCGGCGTGCTGGCGCTGCTGCTGGTCGAGCACGCCACGGGAAGCAAACTGCTCGGTGGACTGGCCTTCTCGATCGGTTTCATCGCCCTCACCCTGGCGCGCAGCGAACTGTTCACCGAGGGCTTCCTCGTTCCGGTGGCCGCCGTCGTCGCCAAGGCGAGCACCCAGCTCGCGTTGCTGCGGCTGTGGGGTGTCACCATCGTGACCAATCTCGTCGGCGGCTGGCTGATCACCGGGGTGATCATTATCGGATTCCCCTCCTTGCACTCCACCGCGGTGGACTCGGCGGCGTTCTACATCGACCTGGGCACCAGCTGGCGCGCCTTTGCGCTGGCCCTGATCGGGGGCTTCCTCATCACCCTGATGACTCACATGCAACATTCCACAGAATCCGACGGGGTCCGCCTGGTTCCGGCGGCGGTGATGGGTTTCCTGCTCGGCGCGGGACAGCTGAACCATGTGATCGTCGTGTCGCTGCTGTGTTTCGCCGCCTTGCACGCCGGTGCGCCGTTCGGCTACGGCGACTGGCTGGGGTTGTTCGCCCTTGCGGGGCTGGGCAACATGATCGGCGGGCTCGGCCTCGTCACGGTTCTGCGCCTGCTCCAAGTGCCTCACAAGATTGCCGCCGAGCGCCGAGACGACCTCGCATGAGAGGCGACATCCCATCGTCGCCTGCCTCGCCGCCCTCGCACCCGGAGCGCATCAGACCAGCCCCGCGTCGTCGGCCGGTCACTGTGGAGTCCTACCCGGCCCTGCTGGCAGAGGCGTTCGGGTTGGTGGCGGGGGTCGTCGTGGAGCGCTACCCGCTCGAAGCGTACCGACGCCGAGCCTGGCCTTGGCGACACTGCTCACCGACCGCGTGCCTGCTCGCTGTGACGGGGGGCGACCTCTCGCCGAACTTCCTCACCTACCACGAGATCCTGCGCGGCCTGCTGCGGGCTGACCGCGAAATCACCGGCGGAGCGCACCAGCCGATCATCAGGGACTGCTTCGCGTGACGGGAGATCGCTGCGGTTCCCAGCTCGGTCCTTGCTGCGACCGCACATGTTGCAGGACAGCGGCCTCAGATCGGCGCGAACCGGCTGACCGGGGCGCGAGCGCGGCCGGCGGTCATTCGTTCTCCAGTGCGTACTGGAACACCGGGCCCGCGTGCAGGCCGCTCGGCAGGCCCTCGGACAGCACCGGCACCGCGGCCAGGGCCTGCCCGGCGAGCTTCAACTCGAACATGACGCCCATCGCCATGTCGAGGTGGTCCGGGTCGCCGTCGACGACGCGTTGCAGCGAGGCGAGCAGCCGCGTGAAGGTCACCCGGAACTGCTGCACGCGGCGCCACGCCTCGGAGCGGCGGTCGAGGTCGGCGTGTCGCTGGTTCGCGGTGAGCGGCCAGACGCCCGCTGGGTCGAACGGGTACGGCGCCCCGCTGTAGGAGTAGCCGGCAGGCACGGTCTCGTCGCGGACCAGCCGCCTACCCCGACGGATGGCCTCGAACCGGTAGTAGTGGGCGATGTCGCCGTCTGGGTCGACCGGAGCGTGCGCGGTGCCCTCGCCCTCCTCGACGCCTGCTACCGGAGCTCCGTTGCCACTCCGCCGCGACACGCCGAAGATCACCAGATTTCTAGATCAACGCTCTGCTCCCCGCGCCCACCGGCGCTCCGATCCCTGGCCCAACCCTCTAGCGATCTTGAAACGACCGTGGCACTGCACTGGAGGCACCCCGCTTCAAGGGATGGTATCGCTACATTTGCTGGGAACCGTCCTGTAGTGGCCATGAACAAGGTATCCTCGATTGGGAGTTCGTCACTTTTCAAAGAAGGCATCTTGGTTCGAGCGACGAGACTTTGATCTCATCTCTCCGGGGCAAGTTCCTCGAAGAGATGTGCGCGCCAACCCGAGACGTCGCGTTCTACGTCGGCAACCAGGCCAAACGCGAGCAGACTTTGAGTGTGCTCGGCGTCTACTGGCCCCCTCGCTGCTCAATACCGGTAACTTAGGTCATGATCCGCTAGGGTTGGGGGGTGCCCAGAGCTGGTCAGGTGAAGTCCCGGTCGGGTGATCGGTTGACGGATCGGGTGGGGGTCGGGGTGTTGACCCGCTCGTTCCCGTCGGAGGTGGTCGACGAGGTCGTTGCAGGTCAGGGGCGTACCGAGCAGCGGTCGCGGTTGTTGGCGGCGCGGCTGGTCGTGTACTACGTGATGGCGTTGGCGTTGTTCGCCTCCGAGGGCTACGAGGAGGTGATGCGCCAGCTCGTGGCGGGGCTGGCCTGGACCACACGGTGGCGCGGGACGTGGCGGGTGCCGTCGTCGCCGGCGATCTCCAAGGCCCGCACCCGGCTGGGGCCGGCGGTGCTGGCGGCGTTGTTTGACCGGGTCTGTGTGCCGGTGGCCGCCCCGGACACGCCGGGGGCGTTCTACCGGTCGTGGCGGCTGGTGGCCGTGGACGGGACCACCGTCGACGCCCCGGACAAGGCGGAGAACACCGCCCGGTTCGGGAAACCGTCCAACGATCAGGGCAAGGGCGCGTTCCCCCAGGTCCGGGTGGTCGCGCTGGCCGAGTGCGGCACGCACGCGGTGTTCGCAGCGGCGATGGCCGGGATCACCACCGGGGAGCAGGACCTGTTGCGGCGGCTGCTGGCCAAGATCGGTGAGGGGATGCTGGTGCTGACCGACCGCAACTTCCTGGGCCACCAGCTGTGGACCGCCGTCGCCGCGACCGG
>DASQWR010000019.1:0-8296 GCA_035640155.1 Pseudonocardiaceae bacterium | reverse complement strand
CGGCGGCTCAGCGCCGTGGTGGGCCGTCGGGTGCGGGTGGGGTTCCTCGCCGCGGGCACGCCGCGGTTGGCGGATCTGGTCGGCGGGCTGCGCGCGGTGGGGGAGCGGCGGGTGACGGTGGCGTCGTGGCTGCTGGCCCCCGGGGTGTTTCACCGCGCCGCCCTGGCCTGCGGTGCCGACGTGGTGGCCGATCCGCTCGCGGCGCATCCCGCGGTGGTGGGGCGCCTGGCCGAACTGGCGGGCGCCGACGCGGTCGCCCGCAGTGCCTGACATCGAGACGGACCTGCGTATCCTTCGGGCATGCAGCTCGGCGTCGCGCCACCGTTCCTGCTGGTGAAGCCCGTCAGCGGCGAGCGGGACTACTACGATCTCGCCGACGAGGACGCCCCGTGGGAGCTCCTCGACGGGAGGTTGGTGATGAGCCCGGCGTCGGACCGGCACGAGCGCTGCGACCGGCTCGGGCCGGAAGCCTCCTATCGCACCGAGCGGCGCAGCGGCGGCCGGATCGAGTCGACCGTGCTGCCTGGGTTCTGGATCGACGTCGACTGGCTGTGGCAGGAACCGCTGCCCTCCACGGTCCGCTGCCTGCGCGCGCTGCTGGGCTGACACGGGGACGCTGGACGGGCAGCTCGACGGGCACCGGGTTTCATCCACCGCGCCGCGCTGGCTTGCCGCGCCCACGTGGCTTTCCTGATCAGACCGGAGCCGGACTGCTGCGGGCCAAGAAGTGCCAGCCCAGCCACCACCACAGAGCGAGGAGCGCGAATCGGGCCATCCGGCTCCTTGCCACCAGGGTCACCACCTCACCGAAGGAGGGCACCCAGGCGCCGGTGCGGGCGGCCAGGTCGATGATGACTGCGATGACTAGGATCGCGACGTAGGCCGCGATGGTGACCTCGCGGCTGCTCATCGCTGCAGCAGCCAGTAGCCGGTGGTCAGCCAGGCGAACCAGCCGATCACCCGAGGACCGGTGTCGACGAACAGCGGGCCCATCAGTGCGCTGACCGTGGGGAATCCGGGTTGCGACCCGGCCAGGAGCGTCGCGAGCTCGAGCGCGGTGAACAGCGCGGCGAGCACGAACCACGGCACCGCCCGGCGGAGGGTGAGTGGCCGGGACGGGGTGGTTCGGGCCGGCCAGCCGCGCGCGACCACGAACACCACACCCGTGCCGACCACGAGCGTGGCGGCGGTGGCCGGCCAGGTCAGTGACGGGATCTGGGCAGCCAGCGGGGCGATCAGGGCGGCCGCGGCCGTGACCACGAGCCGCCGGGTGCGCGTCCCACCAGGGAGCGGCCCGCGCCTGGCCCGCGAGCGAGTGGACCCAGTGACCGCCCCGTCCGCGGGAACGGAGTCCATGCCACCCATTCTTTCTCCAGCGCAGGCGGTTCGCGTTGCAGGGTGCGGGCGCCCCGGACGCAACCCAACGGTCGCGCCGAGCACCAGCCCCCAGAACGTGTGCCAAGGGCGAGTCACGTGTCACCCATCCCGGGAAGCATGAGGTTCCCAGTGCGCGTTGTAACGAGCGGCAGCGACCGGCGCGCAGGTTGGAGCACATCGTGGACGACGCTCAGGTGGATCGGGTGCTGGTGGTCACGGCCCATCCGGATGATGTGGACTTCGGATGCGGCGCCACGGTCGCGACCTGGACCGCTGCCGGCGTCGAGGTGGCCTACTGCGTCGTGACCAACGGTGACGCGGGCGGATTCGACCGCGATGTTCCGCGCTCCGCGATCGCCGGCATCCGGCAGGACGAGCAGCGCAAGGCCGCCGCAGCGCTGGGTGTCACTGATGTCGAGTTCCTCGGCTATCCGGACGGTCGGCTTGCTCCGAGTTACGAGCTGCGGCGCGACATAACCCGAGTCATCCGGCGGGTACGGCCCGACCGGATGGTGATCCATTCCCCGCAGCGCGACCTGCGCAGCGTCTATGGCAGCCACCCTGACCACATCGCCGCGGGTGAGGCGGCCATGTGCGCGGTCTATCCCGACGCCCGCAATCCGTTCGCGCACCCCGAGCTGCTGGCGCGAGATGGGCTCGACCCCCACACCGTGCCCGAGGTGTGGGTGGTGAGCCCCAACGACCGGGCCGAGCACTACGTCGACGTCACCGAGGTCTTCGACCGCAAGATCACGGCGTTGACCGCGCACACCAGCCAGACGGCGCATATGACCGACCTGGACGAGCGGATGCGGGGATGGGGCGCTGCGCAGGCCGCAGCGGCCGGTCTGCCGGAGGGACGGCTCGCGGAGGGCTTCGTCGTCCTCGACACCCGGTAACCCACCTGCGTCAGCGCTGACAGGCCGCATCCTCGACTTGGCCTCAGCCGGAAATGCTGGCCCAGCTGGGGGCGGACGTCGAGCGCGTCAGCGCGCCCCCACAACGCTGACCCGGCCCCCCGGGGACCGCGACATCGATGCTTGTCGCGGTTGAGGGGCCTCAGTCGCGGCGGGCGAGCACGAGGAGCGCGTCGACCTCGTCCTGCTCGAACACCAGGATCCGGTGCCCTCCGTCCGCCCCGGCCGGGTTGACTGTGGCACGGATGCCGTCGGCGGCGAGCTTGCTGTGCAGCACCGCGGCCGCCTCCGGTGTGGGCACCAGCGCGACCTCGCGTAGCAGCCCGTAGTCACCGCTCGGGTCGCGCTCGGGCGCCCGGTGGTCGTTCTGCGTCCCGAAGGTCCACCACAGCAGACCGCTGAGGACGGCCACCAGCAGCAGCGCCAGCAACGGTCCGTACACCGGGTGCAGGCGATCGGCGGGGAGCGGCACCGGCTCATCGTCTCGCCACGCGCCCTCCACCGCCAGCTCTCCTGAATGCAGGCTCAGCGCTGCTCGAGGATCTCCAGCTCGCCGTCCGCGTAGCGCTGCCGGATCACCTTCTTGTCGAACTTGCCGACCGACGTCTTGGGCACCTCCGCGACGAACGCCCAGCGGTCGGGCAGCTGCCACGCGGGCATCGACTCGCCGAGATACTCGCGCAGCTCCGCGGGGGAGACCTCGTCACCCTCGGCGACCACCACCGTCGCCAGCGGGCGCTCGTCCCACCGCTCGTCCGGGACGGCCACCACCGCGGCCTCGACGACCTTCGGGTGCCCCATCAGGACGTTCTCCAGCGCCACCGAGGAGATCCACTCACCGCCGGACTTGATGACGTCCTTCGAGCGGTCGCTGATCGTGATGAAGCCGAGCGGGTCGAGGCTCCCCACGTCACCGGTGCGCAGCCAGCCGTCCTGGAACTTCGCGGGGTCGTCGTCCCCGTAGTAGCGGGCGGTGATCCACGGTCCGCGGACCTGGATCTCGCCCACGGCCTCGCCGTCGTTCGGCATGACGCTGCCGTCGTCGCCCACGATCCGGCCCTCGACGCCCGCGACGAGACGGCCCGCGGTGCAGCGGTAACGCCATGCCTGCTCGCCCGTCGCGCCGACCGGCGGGGTCGCGACCGAGGCGATCGGCGATGTCTCCGTCATGCCCCACGCCTGCCGGATCTCGACACCGAGCTCGGAGGAGAACGCCTCCATCAGCGACCGCGGCACCGCGGACCCGCCGCACAACACCTGCCGGATGGACGACAGGTCACCACCCTCGGCGCGGACCTGGCGCAGCACGTCGCCCCAGATGGTCGGCACCGCGCCCGACACGGTGGGCCGCTCGGCCTCGATGAGCGCGATGAGCGGCTCCCCCTGCAGGAAGCGGTCCGGCATTATCAGGCTCGCGCCGGCCATCATCGCGGCGTAGGGCAGCCCCCACGCGTTGGCGTGGAACATCGGCACGATCGGCAGGATGCGGTCGGCCGGGGTCAGCGCGGCGGCCTCGCCCGCGCAGCACGCCATCGAGTGCAGGTACGCCGAGCGGTGGCTGTAGGCGACCCCCTTCGGGCTGCCCGTCGTGCCGCTGGTGTAGCACATCGCCGCAGCAGAACGTTCATCCACATCGGACGGCCAGTCGAACTCCTCTGGCTGCGCGGCGAGCAGCGCAGTGTAGGAGTGCACCTGCTTGCCGACGTCGGCCAGCGCGGTGGTGTCCGCGTCACCGTTGACGATCACGTGCTGCACGGTCTTCATCTCCGGCAGCGCCATCGCCAGCAGCGGCACCAGCGACCCGTCGACGATCACGACCCGGTCCTCGGCGTGGTTGGCGATCCAGGACACCTGGTCCGGGGGCAGGCGCAGGTTGAGGGTGTGCAGCACGGCGCCCATCGACGGGATCGCCAGGTACGCCTCGAGGTGCTCCTGGTTGTTCCACATGAACGTGCCGACGCGCTCGTCACCGGTGATCCCGAGCCCGCGCAGCGCACCCGCCAGCTGGGCGGCCCGTCTCCCGACCTCGGCGTAGCTCCCGCGCCGCGGCTGTGACGATTCCCCTTGGCCGCCGGTCCACGTGACGACCTCGCCGTCGCCGTGCACCGTCGTCCCGTGGCGCAGAACCATCCCGATCGTCAGTGGGACGTCCATCATCGTGCTGTCCACCGGTGCTCCTTCCGCGGCGACCTGCTCGTCGCAGTACAGCATCACCCGGAGGAGTGATGTACACAACGCCCGAGCCGGACGAAGGCTACCGGCCAGTAGCCATGTGACTGCTCGTGCTCTGGCCCTTGGAGGGGCACATGGCGCGGCGATACCGGCGGGTGAACGGATAGCCTCGCCGCGATGCTGGTCAACCTGTACTCCGACACTCAGACCAAGCCCGTCGAGGCAATGCGCGCCGCGATGGCATCCGCCGAGGTGGGCGACGAGCAGCGCCGCGAGGACCCCACCGTCACCGCGCTGTGTGAGCGGGTCGCGGAGCTCCTCGGGTTCGACGCTGCAGTGTTCCTGCCATCCGGGACGATGTGCAACGCCATCGCCGTGCGGCTGCACATCCGGCCCGGCGGCGACGCGCTGCACCTGCACCCCAGCTCGCACCCCGTCGCGGCCGAAGCCGGTGGGCCTGCGGCGCTGTCCGGGGCGGTGCTCGCGCCGGTGGACGGGCAGGGCGGCATGTTCACCCCCGAGGCGCTCCAGGCGGCGCTGTTCCAGCCCGGGAACCGCTACCACCCGCGGTCCCGGCTGGTGGCGGTGGAGCAGACGACGAACCTCGCGGGCGGGCGGGTGTGGCCGCACGACCAGCTGCGCGGGGTGCTCGACGTCGCCGCGCACCGCGGGCTGCGAACCCATCTGGACGGGGCGCGGCTGATGAACGCCGTGGTGGCCTCGGGGGTACCGGCGCACGAGTGGGTGCTCGGTTTCGACACCGCCTGGATCGACTTCTCCAAGGGGCTGGGCGCCCCCATCGGCGCCGCACTCGCCGGCTCCGAGGAGCTGATCGAGGAGGCGTGGCGCTACAAGCAGATGACCGGCGGGGCGATGCGCCAGGCCGGCATCGTGGCGGCGGGGGCGCTGTGGGCGCTGGACCACCACGTGGACCGGCTCGCCGAGGACCACGCCAACGCCCGCACCCTGGCCGACGGGCTTACCGGGCTGCCCGGCGTCACGCTCGACCCGGCCAGCGTCGAGACCAACATCGTGGTGTTCCGCCTGCCCGACGCCAGCCGGTTCTGCGCCCGGCTGGAGGCCGAGCACGGGGTGCGGATGGGTGCCCTCGGGCCGGACCTCGTGCGCGCGGTGACCCACCTCGACGTCGACACCGCCGGGGTGCACCGCGCGGTCGACGCCGCAGCGAAGGTCCTCGCCGACTGACGTCAGCGGGCTCCAGCACCAGACCTCCCGCCCGTCACGCGTCGTGCCACATCCACGACCGCGTCGAGCCGACGCCCGTGAGCCCCGTGCCAGTACACCCGTCGGCACGCCCGGCATCTCGCATACGCGTCGTAGTAGCGGCGGGTCCCGGGCTGCAGCTCGTCGGCCACGTCCTGCTTCGACACTTGCTCCAGCTCGCCGTTGCATGCCGTGCATCTGGTGAAGGGAGTCAGTGGAGGTGCGAACCGGTCCAGCACGTCCGCCAGCTGGTCGGCGCTCCGGGTGCCGCGAACGTGGGCACCGGCCCACAGTGCTCGGCGCCGCAACAGCCCGCGGTCCTGGGTGAGCAGGACGCGGTGCTCCCGGTTGGCCTGCTCGATCAGCGCGTCGTCGCCCGCGTCGTTGCGGTACGCGGCGTCGATGCCGAGCACCCGCAGCCGTCGTGCCAGTGTCCCGAGGTGCACGTCGAGCACGAACTGCCCCCGCCAGCAGGACACGCGCTGCGGACGCGGGACCGGCCGCACCTCGACCGTGGATCCTGCCTGGAGCTGGTAGGAGGGCGTGACGAGCGTGCCTGCGACCAGCATCCCGCCGACCTCCGTCAGCGGCACACCGAGAGCTTCGACGACGTGGCCGAGCGAGGCGGTGCCGTCGTGCCGTACCTCGACCTGCTCCCGCCGGTGGCGCGGCGCGACGAACAACCACAGCTCGCGGGCCAGTCGCACCCGCACCGACGACGCCACGGTGAGAGCGTCGCGTGCCGCGTCCCCGTCGTCCAGTCACGGGTCGCACCCCGTTGATCGCCCGCCACATCCTCGCGTACTGGCGGGGCCAAGCCGACCACACGTAGCCGACCTATTCCCTGCATGGCCGGTAGAAGACAGTCATGGCGCTGAGAGGCGCCGGTGGCGGGTTCCGCACCTCGTCCTGCAAAGACACGCTGTTCGCTCTTGGCGTACAGCCGGCCGAGCCGCACCCGCGTCAGACCTGGCGGTAGCGGTGCATCGAGATCCGTTCGCCGTCGGCGAGCACTCCCTCGGCGCGCAGCCGCGCCAGCTGCTCGGTGGTCTTGTGCGGCGCGGTGGTGCCGTCGGCGCGCAGCACCCGGTGCCACGGCAGGTCGTGCCCGTCCTCGGCGAGGATCCGGCCGACCAGCCGCGCCCGGCCCGGCAGCCCGGCGCGCGCGGCGACGTCGCCGTAGGCGAGCACCGAGCCCGGTGGGATCGCGGCGATCACCGCCCGGACGCGCTCCAGGGTCTCCTCGTCCATCACACCACCGGCACGTCCGCGACCAGTGGGTGCTGCATGACTGTCATCGTCCCCCGGGCGGGTGCTACGCGTCCGCAGTCGGTGCCGCGTGATTGCATGCCGCCATGCCCGTCCTGGTCCGCGCCCTGAGCAGCGCAGCACACCGCACCGCAGCCCCGGTCGCAGGGCCGGACGAGGGTGCCGCTCGGGTACTGGCGCACCCCGGCGGCCCGCTGCGGGTGATCGGTGGGCCAGGCACCGGCAAGACGACCCTCCTCGCGCGCACCGTGGCAGACCGGATCGTCCGGCGGAAGGTGGATCCCGAGCACGTCCTGGTGCTCACCGCGAACCGACGCGCCGCCGTCGACCTGCGCGAGCGGATCACTGAGCTGCTCGCCGCCGGGGGTTCGGTCCGCACGGTGCGCGAGCCGCTGGTGCGCACGGTGCACTCCTACGCGTTCGCGGTGCTGCGGCTGCAGTCGTCGCTGTACGAGCAGCCCCCGCCGCGGCTGCTCTCGGGCCCGGAGCAGGACGTGGTGGTGCGCGACCTGCTGGCCGGGGATGTGGCTGACGGCAGCGGCCGGTGGCCGGTCCGGCTGCGCCCGGCACTGGGGCTGCCGGCCTTCGCCGCCGAGCTGCGTGACCTCGTGCTGCGCGCCGCCGAGCGCGGGCTGGGCCCCGAGGACCTCGTCTCCCTCGGTCGCGAGCACCGGCGGGACGAGTGGGTCGCGGTTGGGCGCTTCTTCCGTGCCTACGAGCAGGTGATGCTGTTGCGCGGGTCGGTGGGCACCGGTGCGCCTGAGGCCACCGCGCCTGCCCTGGACGCCGCGGAGCTGGTGTCCGAGGCGCTGCTGACCCTGGAGACCGACCCCGAGGTGCTGCGCCGCGAGCGCAACCGGGTGCGCCACCTCTACGTCGACGACGCCCAGCACCTGGACCCGCAGCAGGCCCGGCTGGTGCGCCTGCTCGGCGCGGGCTCCGACGAGCTGCTGCTGCTCGGTGACCCCGACCAGACCGTCTTCTCCTTCCGCGGCGCCGATCCCGGCCTGCTCACCTGCGGCGAGCAGCCACTGGTGCGGCTCGCCACCGACCGGCGGATGAGCCCCGCGGTCCGCACCGCCATGCGCCGGCTCGCCGCCCGGCTGCCCGGCTCGCGCCTCGGGGAGCTGCACGGACCCGACGGCGAGGCGCCCGAGGGTGGTGAGGTGGCGGTGCGAGTGTTCCGCTCGGCCGCGTCCGAAGCCGGGTGGGTCGCGGACCGGTTGCGCCGCGCGCACCTGCTGGACGGGGTGGCGTGGGCGGACATGGCGGTGCTGGTCCGCTCCACGGCCCGCTCGCTGCCGGTGCTGCGCCGCGCGCTGCTAGCGGCGGGGGTG
>DASQWR010000018.1:0-11529 GCA_035640155.1 Pseudonocardiaceae bacterium | reverse complement strand
GTGTCGCGATCACCACTTGAGACCAAGGGGCTAAGCACTGGATAACAGGGGAACTGATAGATCTATGGAGCGAGGTTTTGACGAGGACGCGCTATGTGAGCGCGAGGTTCTCAGTCGATCGGGACGCAGAGTGCGAGGAATTGAGCTTCTGTTCGTGAAATTGGCATAGAGTGCTTCAAAATGGAGATACGGGACGTGTGACGAGTGGAGTGGAGTGGACTCGATCTTGCGTGGAGATCACTACGGAGGTGTCGCGGTCCTTGGTCCGCCACACCAGCGCGTGGAATCAAACGTGGTGCGAACTCAGGTCCCGTGGTGCCGCTGAAGTCACCTGAAGGTGTGGAGGCTGCAACTGTTGTCCCTGGTAGCAGCCATGGGAGGCGGGGTACGGCCTCCTCGTAATGAGCAGGTCCGGGGTTCGATTCCCCGAGGCGGCTCCACCCCGGCCTGCGGATTCCCGAAATGTGGAACTCCGCCAGGCCTGCGGGTAGCAGTTGGGGTAGCAGCTTCAGTCGCGTCACTGCCCCACAGCGTCCCTCCATCCGCTGCGCAGCGTCCCGGGTGACCGCATCTGCCGGTTTGGACCTCGACGATCTCAGCGTGGACGGGCCGATCGCCAAGTCCCCCTGTGAGCGCCATGTCCGGGCGCAGCCGTGGTTGACCGGGGCAAACAGGGCACCAAGCGACCGATATCACCCAGGGGAGAGGCGCACACCGAAGGTGGAGGACAGTTTCACGATCGCGTGGTCAGGATAATTGCAACCACGCTCCACGAGACGGGACACCTCTGGTGTTGACGGCGAAGACGAGGTACCAGCCGGGTGGGGCCAGGCTGCGTTCGGTAGGCAATGTCAGGGTGAGACGTCCGGCTGCGTTGGTGAACGGCAGGTTGACGAGGCGCTGCTCGTTGTCGAAGGAATGCGTGGTGGCGCCCGGTCGGACGAGGTTGACGGTCGACAGTGTGGATGCGTCGGTGGTCGCCGTCACGGTGCCGCCATAGCTGCCTTTGTTGCTGGCAAGCGTGAGGGCGGGCCGCGGGCCGCGGAACAGGTACGGCGGCCAGTAAACCTCGATGCGTAGCTCTTCGGTCTTGCGCACCGGATTCGAGCCTGCGGTCATGACCTTCCCGTCGGGCATGAGCAGGGCCACGGAGTGGTAGAGCCGGGGCACCCGGGCCGCCGCGGCGACGGTCCAGGTCCGGGTGGTGGGACTGAAGATCTCGGCCTCGCGTGCGGCGACGGCGGCGTTCTCCTCCAGTGCTGAGCCGCCGCTGACGAGCACGGTGCGGTCGGGCAGCAGTGTCGCGCTGAGGTGCATGCGCGCGTGATGCATCGGTGCGATGGCCTGGTAGGCGGGTGCCGCAGCGGTGAGGTCGACGATGCAGGCGTCCTTGACCCCGGCTACCGCCCCGCCGTGGTGATGCTCGGGCCCACCACCACCGGCGATCATGACGCGTTGGTCCTGTGCAGGCGGAAGCAGCACGCTGGCGGCCTGGTTGCGCATGTCCGGTGCGGTCAACCCGTGCACGACGGTGATTGCGCCGGAGCTCAGGTTCCACACCGAGGGGTGGACACCGTAGTTTCCACCCCACTGTCCGCCGGCGTAGAAGACACGGCCGTCACGGAGCAGGAACAGGTGGGCGTACAGCGGCCATTTGCCCGGCGAGCGCACCGTGGACCAACCAGGCGGGGTGTCGCTGTAGATTTCAGGTCTTTCGTTGACGGTGTCGCCCGCGTCGAACCCGGAGACAGCGAGTAGCCGTCCGTCCGCGAGCGGGAGCAGGGTGGGATACCAGCGCCCGCCTGCCATGTTCGGCTTGCGCGTCCAGGTCCGCGTTGCGGGGTCGAAGACCAGGGTGTCACGCAGCCCGGAGAAGGGGTCGTAGTGTGCAGTGCCGCCGGCGGCCAGCATCCGCCCGTCGGGTAGGAATGCTTGCCCGGCGCAGAACAGGTCGATCGGCGTGCTCGGAGCGTCGAGCCGGGATGATGGGTAACGCCAGACCCGAGTGCGGAAGTCGCGAGCGACGAAGCGGTCCACGTCGTTGCCCGATCCGGAGAACAGCAGCACGTGGCCAGTGCGCAGCAGCGCCGCGTGAACCGGGTTGATCTGGGTGTCGAAGTCCAGCAGCCGCCACACCCCCTTGGCCGCCGCCGTGTCCAGATCGGTGACGAGGTCCAGGACGCGGTAATAGCCGGTGTTGCGCTGCCCGGGGTTGTCGATAGCGAAGACCACCAGTTCGGGTCGTCCGGTGCCATCCAGATCGGCGAGCGACGCCGAGCCGCCCTGGTTCTCCCAGAACCCCCAGCCCGGCACCGCGCTCCACGGGCCCCACCCGTCGCTGACCCGCCCGGTCGCATCCAGACCCCAGCCGACCGTGTAGTAACCGCCGTTCTGCCCTTCCGGATTGTCCACGACGAACACCAGCAGCTCCGGGCGGCCGTCGCCGTCGAGGTCGGCCACCGCGACGCCGGCTCCCTGGTTCTCCCAGCCGTACCAGTCCGGCACCTGGAGCCACGGCCCCCACCCCCCGGTGACGGTGCCGTCCGCCGTCAGATCGCGGCCCACCCGGTAGTAGCCCCCGTTCGGTCCCGGTGGGGCGTCGACCATGACCACCACCAGGTCCGGACGTCCCGACCCGTTAAGGTCGGCCACCTCAATGTCGGCTCCCTGGTTCTCCCAGGCGAACCAGTCCGGAACCCGCTGCCACGGCCCCCACCCGCCGGTGACCGCGCCGTCGGCCGCCAGCCGACGGCCGACGCGGTAGAGGCCACTGTTGGGCCCATCCGGAGCGTCCACCACGAACACCAGGAGATCGAGGTGCCCGTCGCCGTCGATGTCGGCCACCGCGATGCCGACGTCCACGTTGACCCAGCCGTACCAGTCCGGCACCTGCCGCCATGGCCCCCACCTGCTGACCGTGCCGTCCGCGGCTAGCCCGTGACCCACCCGGTAGTGTCCAAAGTTCTGCCCCACCGGGTCATCTGCCATCAGCACGACGATGTCCGGCCGGCCGTCGCCGTCCACGTCGGCGACCGCGACACCGGCGCCCTGGTTCTCCCAGGAGAACCACTCCGGAACCGCCACGAAGTCGCTAGCCATCAGACTCAACCCCCTGTCAGAGACCCACCAGGGGAGCAAGTCTGGCAGGACTTACCTCAGATGAGCCACCACCTTCGCATGAAGCTGGCCGTCGACGCGCTGCAGCATCTTCAGCGGCCGCAGCAGGTCCTATCGAAATCCGCCAGTTCGATCCAGGTGTTGCCGGTGCACCAGGCGGAGGTGAGCAGCCGTTTCCGGTTCGCTCGGCATGTCGCCCACGCACTGTCGGTGCTGACGGTTACTGTCACCGCGCCAGGGCAGCCGCCGGTGGTCTGCGGTGGCTTACGTCGACGGCGGACGCCGTCACAGCTCGACACGGGGAGTACCGCATGCAGCTCGTGGTCGTGGAGGGGGTCGATCCGGCTGGCATCGAGCGCGCCGTCGGGAACGGCTCGTACGTGAAGGGCGCCCAGTACGCGCAGCAGCGCAGGGTCGTCCACATGGAGTGGGACGACGCGGAGACCGCGCTGCAGGGCACGGTGCGGGGAAGCGGCGGACGCTTGTACACATCCGTGGTGTACTTCTCGACCCGGAACGGGTCGGACCTGGAGTTCGAGTTCGGCGAATGCAGTTGCCCCGTCGGGTTCGGCTGCAAGCACGCCGTGGCCCTGGCGCTCACGGCGGCAGGGGCCGCGAGCCCCCGGACCGGAGCGAGCCCGCCCCGGCCGGCGGAGGCTTGGGAGCGGTCCCTCGGGTCACTGTTCGAGCGTGGCAGGGACGGTGTGGAGGGCCATCCGGGCGGGGTGGCACTGGGCATCGAGCTGACCCTGTCCGGCGCCCCGGGTTCCGTCTCGGTCCCCGGAGCGGGCCCGAAGCTGCTGGCCCGGCTGGTGCAGCCGGGCAAGACCGGCTGGGTCGGCGGCGGGCTGAGTTGGAGCATGCTGGGGTCATTGCGCCATTACGGGGATTACCGCGCGTCCCACGTCCGGCTACTCCACGAGCTGTACGCGCTGTACCAGGCGCGCGTCAACCCGGTGTCCTATTACTCTTACCGCACGGACAAGACGATCGACCTGGCCACGTTCGGCAGGCAGCTCTGGCCGCTGCTGGACGAGGCCGCGTCGATCGGCGTGCAGACGGTGCACGCGCGGAAGGGGCTCGGCGCGGTCGAGCGGTACGGCCACGCCGAGCTGTGCCTCGACGTCACCGGCGGGCAGCGCGCGGGCTCGCTCGCCGTCACACCGGTGCTGCGCCTCGAGGGGACGGGCCTCGACGGCACGGGCGTCGACGGGACGGGCATGGCCGCAGTGCCGATCGGGTTCCTCGGTGCCGAGGGCCACGGAGTGGTGCACGTGCCGGCAGCAGAGGCTCCAGGCGGCGTCGACCCGGGAGGCCGGCGCTTCCGGCTGGCGCGGCTCGCCAGGCCGGTGCCGCCACCCTTGCAGCGCATGGCGCTGGAGGGCCAGCGCCTGGAGATCCCCGCCGGTGAGCAGGCCCGGTTCCGCGACGAGTACTACCCGCGGCTGCGCCACCTGGCCGTGGTCGTCTCGTCAGACCAGTCCTTCACGCCACCGGCGATCTCGGATCCCACGCTGGTGCTGCACGCATCCTACGGCACCGGCCACGACCTCGGTGTCAGCTGGGAGTGGGCTTACGAGGTGGGCGACGCGCAGGTGCGGGCGCCGCTGGCCCCGTCCGGAGCGGACAGCACCGTTGACGGGTACCGCGATCCGGCCAAGGAGCGGGCCGTGCTCGACGCGCTCGACGTGCCGCTCGACCGGTTCCGGCTGCGCGGCGAGGATCTGGAGCAAGGCCTGGTCCCACGCGCTGACCTTGACGGTCTCGACACCATGCGGTTCACCACCGAGGTGCTGCCGCTGCTGGCGGATGCCCCCGGGGTCGCCGTCGAGATCAGCGGGGAACCCGCCGACTACCGGGAGGCGGGTGACTCGCTGCGCATCGGCGTGTCGACCGATGATGTGGCGGGCGAGACGGACTGGTTCGATCTCGGCGTCAGCATCACCGTGGAGGGGCGCGAGGTCCCCTTCACGGACGTGTTCGTGGCACTGGCTGCGGACGAGTCCCACCTGCTGCTCGCCGACGGCGCCTACTTCTCGTTGCAGAAGCCCGAGCTGCAGGCGTTGCGGGGCCTCATCGAGGAGGCGCGGGCGCTGCAGGACGCGCCCGACGGACCCTTGCGGATCAGCCGGTTCCAGGCGGGACTGTGGGACGAGCTCACCGAGCTGGGCGTGGTCGACCGCCAGGCGAAGGCCTGGCAGCAGCAGGTGGCCGGGTTGCTGGCCCTGGGCTCCGTCCCCGCGACGGAGCCGCCGGCAAGCCTGTCCGCACGGCTGCGGCCCTACCAGCGGGACGGGTTCGGATGGCTCGCGTTCATCTGGGAGTTCCGGCTCGGCGGGATCCTCGCCGACGACATGGGGCTGGGCAAGACCGTGCAGTCGCTGGCGCTGATCTGCCACGCCAAGCAGGCCGAGCCCGCCAGCAGCCCGTTCCTCATCGTCGCGCCGACCTCTGTCGTCTCGAACTGGCCGGCGGAAGCAGCCCGCTTCGCGCCGGACCTCACGGTCGTGCCGATCTCCGACACGCTGCGGCGCCGCGGCCAGGACCTGGACGAGATCATCGCGGGCGCGGACGTGGTGGTCACCTCCTACACGCTGTTCCGGCTCGACTACGACGCCTACGCCGCGACGGATTGGTCGGGCCTGATCCTGGACGAAGCCCAGTACACCAAGAACCACCAGTCGAAGATCCACCAGTGCGCGCGCCGGCTGGCAGCGCCGTTCAAGCTCGCGATCACCGGCACGCCGATGGAGAACAACCTGATGGAGCTGTGGTCACTGTTGTCGATCGCCGCTCCGGGACTGTTCCCGAGCCCGACGCGGTTCCGTGACCACTACGCGCGACCGATCGAGAGGCAGGCCGATGCAGAGCGGCTCGGCCAGCTCCGGCGCCGGATCAAACCCCTGATGAAGCGCCGCACCAAGGAGCTCGTCGCCGCCGACCTGCCCCCGAAACAGGAGCAGGTCCTCGAGGTGGAGCTGGATCCCCGCCACCGCAGGATCTATCAGCGGCACCTGCAGCGGGAGCGGCAGAAGGTCCTCGGCCTGCTCGACGACGTGAACCGCAACCGGTTCACGATCCTGCGCTCGCTGACGCTGCTGCGCCAGCTCAGCCTGCATTCCGGGCTCGTCGACGCCGAGCACCGCGACCTGCCCAGCAGCAAGGTCGACGCGCTGCTCGACCAGCTCCCTGACGTGATCGACGGCGGGCACCGCGCCCTGGTCTTCAGCCAGTTCACCCGGTTCCTCACCCACGTGCGCGAGCGGCTGGACGCCGCCGGCATCGCGTACTGCTACCTCGACGGCCGCACCCGCAACCGCGCCGCGGTCGTGCAGCGGTTCAAGGACGGCGCCGCCCCGGTGTTCCTGATCAGCCTAAAGGCGGGCGGGTTCGGACTGAACCTGACCGAGGCCGACTACTGCTTCCTGCTCGACCCGTGGTGGAACCCCGCCACCGAGGTGCAGGCTGTGGACCGTACGCACCGCATCGGGCAGTCCCGCAACGTCATGGTGTACCGCCTGATCTCCAAGGACACCATCGAGGAGAAGGTGATGGCTCTCCAGGCCAGGAAGGCCGAGCTGTTCGCCGGTGTGATGGACGACGGCAACGTCTTCGGCTCCAGCCTGGACGCTGACGACATCCGCGCGTTGCTCGCCTGAGCCCGCGCTGACCAGCCGTGCGCCGCCCAGTCGAGCTGAGGTGTGCAGCCTGGGCGGCGGTAGCCTCCAGGCATGCGAGCAACCATTGATGGCGCCGGGCGATTGGTGATCCCAAAGGCGCTGCGCGACGAGCTGGGCCTGCGCTCCGGCGAGGTGGAGGTCGAGGCCGACGGCGCCGATGTACGGGCTCGGCCGGTCGCCGACGACAGCCTGGACGAGCAGGACGGCTGGCTCACTCGACACGTCGAGCGCGGGCACGCAGCAGGCGTCACCGCGTAGCGCCGACCGACGGCCAGCCCGGCCAGGACCAGCGCCGCGACAGAATCCGCCCACCACCAGCCGAGCGCGGCGTTGAGGACCAGTCCGACCAGCACCGCCGCCGACAGGTACGTGCACAGCAGCGTCTGATTCGAGTCGGCCACCGCGCTGGCCGAGCCGAGCTCGCGGCCTGCGCGCCGCTGCGCCCAGGACAGGAACGGCATCACCACGACGCTGACCGCCACCAGGACGATCCCGACCTTCGACGCCTCCGCCTCGGCCCCGACGAGCAACGCCCGGAGTGCCTCAATCGTGACGAACGCGGCCAGTGCGAAGAACGAGCCCGCGATCACCCGCAGCGCGACCCGCTCCCGTCGCTGCGGGTCGGGCCCGGCGAACTGCCAGGCAACCGCCGCTGCGGAGCTGACCTCGATCACCGAGTCCAGTCCGAACCCGATCAGCGCGATCGAGGAGGCGAGCGTCCCCGCGGCGATCGCGATGACGGCCTCGATCACGTTGTAGCTGATCGTCGCGGCGACGAGCAGCCGGATGCGACTCCGCAGCGTCGCCTGACGCTCCGCCCCGGTGGCGAGGCCGGTCACGGCGTCGCCACCGCGCCCACCGCTGCCGGCTCCCCGTAGACGGGGCACAACGCCACGGCGGGTCTCACGTCGCGACGACGCCACTCATCGCCCTAGGACGATGTTAGTCCCGGTGGTGATGCCTCCCAGCGCGGCTGGACGCAGGCCCCCCACGGCTCGGCCGGCAGAGCAACGAGGCATCATCGGGTACAGACATGGGCAGATGCCGCCGTGCCGGTGCAAACCTCGGACGATGAGCGGCCCGGGAAGGTGCGTGAGCGTGATCTTCCAGCAGTTCTCGCTGCCGAGCCTGGGGCATGCCTCGTACCTGGTGGGCGACGAGCAGACCGGGCAAGCGCTGGTGTTCGATCCCCGTCGCGATGTCGAGGTCTACCTCGATGCAGCCCGTCAGCAGGGGCTGCGCGTCACCTACGCGGTCGACTCGCACGGCCACAACGACTACCTGTCCGGGCTGAGCGAGCTGCAGTCCCGGACCGGGGCCGAGCTGTGGGCTTCGGCGACCGGGGAGTTGGGCTACGTGCACCGGCCGCTCGAGGACGGTGAGGTCATCGAGATCGGGGATGTCGGGATCGAGGTGCTGCACACTCCCGGCCACACCCCCGAGCACATCAGCCTGCTGGTCTACGACCGGTCGGTGAGCGCGGACACCCCCGCGATGATGCTTTCCGGCGGCGCGCTGCTCGTCGGAGACCTGGGACGGCCCGACCTGCTCGGCGAGCCCGACCAGGCGCGCGAAGCCGCGAAGATGTTCTGCGAGACCGTGCAGACGAAGCTGCTTCCGCTGCCCGACCACGTTGAGGTCTTCCCCACCCACGTCGCGGGGTCGCTGTGCGGAGGCAGCATCGGCAGCCGGCTGTCGACGACACTGGGCTACGAGCGGCGGACCAACCCGGTCCTGGCCGAGCTCGATCCGAAGGACGCCTTGGTGCGCGACTGCTTGCGGCTGGACAACCTGCCCGCCGTGCCGCCGTACTGGCGCCGGATGCGCGCCCAGAACCTGGCCGGGGTGGCACCCCTCGGGACGCCGGCCGAGCCGCCGGCCCTGACCGTGACGGAGGTCGCTGAACAGCAGGAGTCCGGCGTGCTGGTCCTCGACACGCGGGCGCCCGAGGCGTTCGGCGGCGGACACGCGCCGGGCGCGCTCAATGTCGGCCTCGGATCGGCGTTCGCGACCTGGGCCGGCACCGTGTTGCCCGACCATGCCGAGGTGGTGCTCGTGCTGGATCGCACCGAGGACCTGTGGGAGGTCACCTGGCACCTGCTGCGCATCGGTTACCCGCTGCCGCGCGGGTGGTTGAGCGGGGGCATGACCGGCTGGCGTACTGCCGCCCGGCCTGTCGAGACCACACCGCAGATCACCGTGCACGAGCTGCAGGCGCGGCTGCAGCGCGGCGAGGTCGACGTGCTCGACGTCCGGCAACCCGACGAGTGGCAGGCCGGCCACGTGCCCGGCGCCACCCACATCACCGGCGCCGAGCTACCCGACCGGCACGGTGAGCTGGCCGACTTGAGGCCGGTCGCGGCCATCTGCGGCAGTGGCTACCGCTCCTCGGTCGCCGCCAGCCTGCTCGCCCATCACGGCAGGACCGACATCGTCAACGTCACCGGCGGCATGGCTGCCTGGCGCAACGCCGGGTACCCGCTGACGGGTAAGTAGGCGCCCGGGGGGGCGGGTGGTCGCGTGGGCCGGGCGTGGGCCGTGGTGTTTGACCGTCGGCGTGCTTGGCGCGTTGGGGATCGCGTTGCTGCGGCTGGTTCCCGGCGACTCCCGGTGGACGTTCGCCGCGCTGTCGTTCACCCCGTACGCCCTCGCCGGCGCGGGCGCACTGCTGCTCGCCGCGCTGGCGGCCCGCCGGTGGAAGCACGGCGCTGCGGCGGCCCTCGCCGTCGCACTGCTGGCGGTCGGTGTACTGCCCCGCGCTCTCGGCAACGCACAGCCGGACGCCGCGGGTCCCTCGCTCACGGTGGCCAGCGCCAATCTCTACTATGGGCGGGCAGATCCGGGTGCCGTGATCGACCTGGTGCGCGCCCACCAGGGTCGCGGCGATCGACCACGCGCTGGTCGACACCGGCTGCGCCGTCAACTCGTTCGACGTCCTCCCACTGCCCGGCAGCGATCACCGCGCCCTCGTCGCCGAGATCGTCCTACCCGGCTGAGTAGGGCCGCAACACGGGCCGCTCCCGCGCCGGCTCGGTGGAACCCTCAGGGGCCTACGCGCGTTCCCCCAAGTAAGGAACGATCTACCGGAGGTAGGACTGCAGTGCACAGGCACGTCAACGGTCTGAAGACGGCGCTGCTGCTGGGTGCGCTGAGCGCGCTCGTGGTCGTCATCGGCGGTCTGATCGGCGGCACCACCGGGATACTCATCGCGCTGGTGCTCGCACTGGGCATGAACGGCTACGCCTACTTCAAGTCCGACACCCTCGCGCTGCGCGCGATGCGCGCCCGCCCGGTGTCCGAGGCCGAGCAGCCCGCGATGTATCGCATCGTCCGTGAGCTGGCCACCACCGCCCGCCAGCCGATGCCGCGGCTCTACGTCAGCCCGACCCAGGCCCCCAACGCGTTCGCCACCGGACGCAACCCGCGCAACGCGGCGGTGTGCTGCACCACCGGCATCCTGGAGCTGCTGAACGAGCGGGAGCTGCGCGGGGTGCTCGGCCACGAGCTCTCGCACGTCTACAACCGCGACATTCTCATCTCGAGTGTCGCCGGGGCACTGGCCGCCATGGTGAGCGCACTGTCGAACCTCGCGCTGTTCGCGGGCATGTTCGGCGGAGGCGACGAGGACCGCCCGAACCCCCTGGCGATGATCCTCATCGTGCTGCTGGGACCGATCGCGGCGGGGATCGTGCAGATGGCGGTCAGCCGGTCGCGCGAGTACCAGGCCGACACCTCCGGTGCCGAGCTCACCGGTGATCCGCTCGCCCTGGCCAGCGCCCTGCGCAAGCTGGAGATGGGGACGCGGGCTGCGCCGCTGCGGCCCGAGCCGGCACTCGCCTCCCAGTCTCACCTCATGATCGCGAACCCGTTCCGGCCGGGTGAGGCGATGGCGCGGTGGTTCTCCACCCACCCGCCGCTGGCCGACCGGGTGCACCGGCTCGAGGCAATGGCCGGTCGCCAGCTGCCGTGGTGACAGGCCCGGTCGCGGGGTCAGCCGGTGGCGCCGGCCGCGCGGGCGATGTCCATGACGTACTCGCCGTAGCCGGACTTCGCGAGCGCGGCACCCAGCGCGTAGCACGACTGCGGGTCGATGTAGCCCATCCGCAGCGCGATCTCCTCCAGGCAGGCGATCCGCACGCCCTGGCGGTGCTCGAGCACCTGCACGAACAGTCCTGCCTCGATCAGTGAGTCGTGCGTCCCGGTGTCCAGCCAGGCGAACCCGCGGCCGAGGTCCACGAGCTGAGCGCGCTGCTGGCGCAGGTAGTGCAGGTTGACGTCGGTGATCTCCAGCTCGCCCCGTGCCGAGGGGACCAGAGACCGGGCCACCTCGACCACGCTGTTGTCGTAGAAGTAGAGGCCGGTCACCGCCCGGCCGGAGCGCGGGACAGCCGGCTTCTCCTCGATGGACAACAGCCGGCCCTTGCCGTCGACCTCCGCCACGCCGTAGCGCCGGGGATCCTTCACCGGATAGCCGAACAGCACGCAGCCGTCCAGTCCGGACGCGCAGCGACGGAGCGTGTCGGAGAAGCCGGGGCCGTAGAAGATGTTGTCGCCGAGCACGAGGGCCACGTCGTCGTCGCCGAGGAAGTCGGCACCGATGATGAACGCCTCGGCAAGCCCGTTCGGCTCGGCCTGCTCGGCGTAGCGCAGCTGGAGTCCCAGCGCGGACCCGTCACCCAGCAGCCGGCGGAACAGCGGCACGTCAGCAGGTGTCGAGATCACCAGGATCTCC
>DASQWR010000017.1:0-11610 GCA_035640155.1 Pseudonocardiaceae bacterium | reverse complement strand
TTACGAAACGAAAGGATCATCGTGGCGAAGCACGCCAAGAACACCACTGCGCAGGCAATCGCTCGGACCGGCGCCCGCACCACCGCTTCGGTCGCCGTGGCCGCAGCGGGCCTCCTCGCGCTCAGCGGTGTCGCGAACGCGGGTGGCAGCAAGGGCGGGGGCGACGACGGGAGCATGATCCAGAACACCGAGGTGGATGGCGCCGGCGGCGGCGGGGGCGGGGATCAGGGCAACTCGGCCGATGGTCTCGTTCCCATCCTGAACAACAACGACATCGCCGTGAACGCCAACGTCTGTGACGTCCTCAACAACCTCAACGTCGACATCATCGAGGTCCTCTCCGACATCGATCTCGACCTCCTCTCCGAGAGCGCGGGCGGGGATGACGCGGTCGTGGGTGACACCGGCTGCAGCATCGAGAACGAGCAGAACGACACCAACACGAGCGCCGACAGCGACGACACCGTCATCATCGGCTGAGTCGGTCCTCAAGCTGTCAACCGGGCCGGTGCACCCCTGGCGCCGGTAGGGCTCCCGAGCGGCCCACCCCCTGCTTCACGGCAGGAGGTGGGCCGCTCGGCGTGATCGGGGCCGATCGCGGCGACCGGGGACGCAGCCGCATACTTCCGGCATGGAGCCGCGCACGGTGGGTGTCGAGGAAGAGCTGTTGCTGGTCGACCCGAGTGGGGGCTGGCCCCGCCCGGCTTCCGATGCGGCGCTGCGCTACGCCGAAGAAAATCCGACCGTCGCCTGCGACGGGCAGGTGAACCTCTGTCACGAGTTGCAGCAGCAGCAGATCGAGACGGGTACCCGGCCGTGCCACTCCCTCGATGAGGTCGACGCCGAGCTCCGGCGGTGCCGGCGGGCGGCGGCCGTGGCGGCGGAGGGCGTCGGGGCGCAGGTGGCCGCGCTGGCCACATCACCGATCGCCGTTGAACCCTCCGCGACGCCGGAGTCGCGGTATCAGCGGATGGTCGAGGAGTTCGGGCTCATCGCGCGTGAGCAGCTCAGTTGTGGCTGCCACGTGCACGTGGAGGTGACCTCCGGTGAGGAAGGAGTCGCGGTACTGGACCAGGTCCGGCCCTGGCTGCCGCAGCTGCTCGCGCTGAGCGCGAACTCCCCGTTCTGGCAGGGTGGCGAGTCCGGGTATGCGAGTTACCGGTCCCAGGTTTGGGGTCGGTGGCCGTCGGCCGGGCCGGTGGGGACGTTCGGGTCACTCGACAGCTACCGGGCCGTGGTCCAGGAGCTGCTCGCGTCGGGCACCGTGTTGGACGAGGGGATGGTGTACTTCGACGCGCGGCTGGCCCGCCATCAACCGACCGTGGAGATCCGAGTCGCCGACGTCTGTATGCATGCCGAGGACGCCGTGCTCCTCGCCGCACTGGCCCGGGGCCTGGTCGAGATGGCCGCGCGCGACTGGCAGGCCGGCGTCGATCCGCCGCCGGTGCGCACTGAGCTGCTGCGCGTGGCGATCTGGCGGGCCGGGCGCTCCGGCGTCGAGGCAGAACTGGTGCACCCGACCACCGGGCACCCGGTGCCGGCCGCGGTCGCCGTCCAGGCACTGCTGGACCACGTGACGCCGGCGCTGGCGGACGCGGGCGACCTCGACACGGTGCGAGAGTTGCTGCGCGCCGTGCTGCGGCGGGGCACCGGATCTCAGATCCAGCGCGCCGTGTTCGCCCGTGCCGGGCGGTTGGAGGACGTCGTGGCCGACGCGGTGGCGCGCACCGCCGCCATGGGCCAGGACGCATGAGGGCAACCGGGAGGGGGTAGCCCCGGCTGCGTATCCGACGAGAGGAACGGTGACATGCAGGACGTGAGGCAGCAGGTGATTGGCACCGCGCAAGAGGAGACCGAGGCCTATCGTCAGGGTGCAGATCGCCCCCTCGGGGGCTATGTGGTCGTGATGGCGGTGTTCGCGGCGTTGGTCGCCGGCGCTGCGGGGCTCGCGGCCGCGACCGGTCGTCGGCTGCCGCCTGAGATCGGGCCGTGGGACGTGTTTCTGTTGACGCTGGGTACTCACAAGCTCTCCCGCACCATGGCCAAGGACGCGGTGACGAGCCCGTTGCGGGCCCCGTTCACCCGTTACTCCGGCACCGGTGGCCCCGCCGAGGTGATGGAGGACGTGCGCGACACCAGCTCGCTGCGGCACTCCATCGGCGAGCTGATCACGTGCCCGTTCTGCCTGGACGTGTGGATTGCGACCAGCTTCGCGATCGGGTTTGTGTTCGCCCCGCGGGTCACCCGGCTGGTGGCGGCGACGTTCACCGCGCTCACCGGGGCCGACTTCCTGCACCTCGGCTATGCCCGCGCACAGCAAGCGGCAGAATGAGACCGGACAGGGTGGCTTCCATACTGGCCACCGGCGCGCTAGCGCTGGGAACGGTCACCCCCGAATCTGCAGCTGGTGCACGCTCGCCGCGATCGCGAACGTCGTCGCGGTGCCCGCGGTGCTGCCCGACCCGCGCCGTGCCTGGCGGGAACTGCGCGGCTGGTGAGCCTCCGGCGGTTCGGCGCGCCGTTCCTCTACCGCTACATGCCTGACGGGAGCGATGACTTCTCCGGCGCCGAGGGCGCCTTCTCCCGGTCTCGTTCTGGGCGGTCACCGCGCAGGCGCTGACCGGCCACCTGCGCGGGAACTCGCACGAATGGACGACCGGTGCGCGGCGGCTGGGCCGCTACGCCCGGCGGCGCTGGGGGCCCTGAGGGAGCGTGTACGACCCCGAGGTGCCGGGCACTCCCCGCGGCATGGATGAACTGGACGAGCTGCGCCGCAGGGCCGCCGGGTGCACGGCGTGTGAGCTGTATGCCGACGCGACGCAGACGGTGTTCGGGTCGGGTCAGGCCCGGGCGCGAATCGTGCTGGCGGGGGAGCAGCCCGGGGACAAGGAGGATCTGGCCGGGGAGCCCTTCGTCGGGCCGGCCGGGCGGCTGCTGGACCGGGCGCTGGAGCGCGCCTGGATCGATCGGGAGGACGCCTACCTCACCAACGTGGTGAAACACTTCCGCTTCCGTCAGGAAGGCAAGCGCCGGATCCACCGGACGCCGGGGGTGGAGCACGTCCGCGCCTGCCTGCCGTGGCTGTCCTCGGAGCTCGCGACGGTGCGTCCCCAGGTGCTGGTGACACTCGGAGCCACCGCCGCCAAGGCGCTGCTGGGCTCGTCGTTCCGGCTGACCCGGCACCGCGGCGAGCTGTTGGAGTTCGAGGGGCTCCCGCTCCTGGCCACCGTGCACCCGTCCGCTGTCCTGCGCGCCCCCGAAGACCGTCGCGAGGATGCGTTCGACGGGTTGGTCGCGGACCTGGCCCTGGCCGGACGGACGGCGGTGTGCAGCTCCTGACGCGGTTGTCACGGCTGGTCCGACTGGACGCTCTTCTTCGGTGTTTCGGGCCTCGTGAGGAACGTGAGAGGGTTCCTGGGTGAGGGAGGATGCATGGGCGCACCACGCACGGAGGGTGGTACCGATCATCGGCGGCGGGTTTCTCGCACCGACGTGCTGCTGGCCGAGGAGCGCATCGCCGCCGCGGCCGGGTGCCAGCCGCGGGCCAGGGCGCCCCGCTGGTCATGGCGAGCGGGAACAAGCTCCTCGGTGGCCCGCAGGCGGGGCTGCTGCTCGGCGACGCGGAGCTGGTGGCCCGGCTGCGGTGCCACCCGCTGGCCCGGGCGCTGCGGGTGGACAAGCTCACCCTGCGGCGCTCGAGGCCACGCTGCGGGGTCCGCGGACCCCGGTCGAGCGGGCGTTGCGGGTTCACCCAGCAGTGCTCCGGGCCCGCGCGGAGGCGCTGGTGACGGCGCTGACCGCGGGGTCTATCGACGACGCAGTCGCGGTGGACAGCGAGGCGACCGTCGGAGGTGGTGGCGCCCCGGAGGTGACGCCGCGGTGAGCCTGCCCAAGCGCTACGTCGCGGCGCTGCGCAGGGGCAGCCCGCCGGTGCTGGGGCGGATCCTGCGCGGCCGCTGCCTGCTGGACCTGCGGGCACTGCCGTCCACCGCGGACGCCGAGCTGCTCACCGCGGTGCTGGCGGACCAGTGATCGTGCCGGCCGGTCTCGAGAATCTGCCCACGCTGGACGAGGTGGTGACTAGGTGCCGGGCCTGCCCGCGGCTGGTGGCGTGGCGGGAGCAGGTGGCCCGCGAGAAGCGGGCGGCGTTCCAGGGCGAGGAGTACTGGGGCCGCCCGGTGCCGGGATTCGGGCCGGGCGACGCCGCGCTCGCGCTCGTCGGCCTGGCACCGGCGGCGCACGGCGGGAACCGCACCGGACGCACCTTCACCGGGGACCGCTCCGGCGACGTGCTCTACGCCGCGCTGCACGCGGTCGGCCTGGCCAACCAGCCCACTGCCACCCACCGCGGCGACGGCCTGCGCCTGCACCGCACCCGGATAGTGCAGCCCGTCAAGTGCGCGCCGCCCGCGAACAAGCCGACCCCGACCGAGCGGGACACCTGCCGGCCCTGGATGGTGCGCGAGCTCGAGCTGCTGCGGCCGACGCTGCGCGCGGTCGTGGTGCTCGGCGGGTTCGGATGGCAGGCGCTGCTGCCGGCGCTGCACGCCGCCGGCTGGCCGGTGCCCTCACCCCGGCCGCGGTTCGGCCACGGCGTGCGTGTCGAGATCGCCGGCCTGCACGTCTACGGGTGCTACCACGTCAGCCAGCAGAACACCTTCACCGGACGGCTCACGCCGGCGATGCTCGCCGACGTGCTCGCCCGCGCCGCACGGCGGGCGGGGCTACCGTGACGCTATGGCTGGCACCACGTCCGACCCGACCCGGATCCTCGTGGTCGGCGGCGGTTACGTCGGGATGTACGCCGCCCTGCGACTGCAGTCGAAGCTGAGTCGCGGGGAAGCCTCGATCACGGTGGTTGACCCACAGCCACACATGACCTACCAGCCGTTCCTCCCCGAGGCCGCGGCCGGTTCCGTCGAGCCCCGCCACGTGGTGGTGCCGCTGCGGACGGTGCTGCGCCGCTGCCACGTCCTCGGTGGCCGGGTCACCGGTATCAAGCACGCTCAGCGCGCGGCCACCATCGAGGCGAACGACGGCCACGTGGAGATCCTCGGCTACGACGTCCTGGTGCTGGCGCCGGGCTCGATCGCCCGGACGCTGCCCATCCCGGGACTGGCCGAGCAGGGCATCTCGTTCAAGACCATCGGCGAGGCCATCTACCTCCGCAACCATGTGCTGTCCCGGCTCGACGCCGCATCCAGCACCCTGAACCCCAACCTGCGCCGCAAGCTGCTGACGTTCCTGGTCGTCGGCGGCGGGTACGCGGGCATCGAGGCGCTCGCCGAGCTTGAGGACATGGCGCGCTACGCGTCGCGTTACTACGAGAGCATCGCACCCGAGGACATGCGGTGGGTGCTGGTCGAGGCCACCAGGCGGATCATGCCCGAGGTCAGCCCGAAGATGGGCTTCTACACCGCCGAGCGACTCACCGAGCGTGGTGTCGAGCTCCACCTCGGCACCCGGGTGAAGACCATGGAGGGCGGGCACGTCGTGCTCGACGACGGCACCGAGTTCGACGCCGACACCATCGTCTGGACCGCCGGAGTCAGGGCCAACCCGATGCTGCAGCAGACCGACCTGCCGCTCGACGAGCGCAAGCGACTGCGCTGCACCGCAGCGCTGCAGGTCGTCGGCTGCCCGGATGCCTTCTCCGCAGGCGACTGCGCCGCCGTGCCGGACCTGTCGAAGGACGATCCGAACGCCACCTGCAGCCCGTCCGCACAGCACGCGGTGCGGCAGGCGAAGGTGCTCGCTGACAACGTCGTGGCGCACCTGCGGAGTGGCGAGCTGAAGGAGTACGAGCACAAGTACGTGGGTTCGGTCGCCAGCCTCGGGGTCTACCGGGGGGTGGCGGAACTCTACGGCGTCAAGCTCAAGGGCCTGCCCGCGTGGCTTCTGCACCGCACCTACCACATCAGCCGCATGCCGACCTTCAACCGCAAGGCACGCATCCTCGCGGACTGGACCGGTGCCCTGCTGTTCCGCCGTGAGGTTGTCGCGCTCGGCCAGGTCAACGACCCGAAGGCGGACTTCGCCCGCGCCGCCTCTCCTGACGTCAGCCGGTCACCCGCATCACAGGTTCGAGATGAGTCGGAGGCCCCTGTCACCGGGTCGCCTCGCTACGCTGCGTCCAGCGCCCCCGTAGCCCAACGGCAGAGGCAGGCCCCTTAAAAGGGCCCCAGTGTGGGTTCGACCCCCACCGGGGGCACGCCCGCTGCGCAGCCGAATCACACCTCTGACCTGCGCACAACGCACACCATTACCTGGTGCTGTTGATGACCCGGCGGTGTCCTAAAAGCCTTGTCGTTGACCTGGCGCTGCCCCCGCCCCCAGGCTAGCCTCAGTCTGCTGGGCCACCTGAGAGGATAGTCGGTATGAAACGATCACAACACCCTGTGTAAGGTGAATCTATGCCCGCATGTTGAACGCGCACAGGTACGACCCGGTTGAGACGGGGCTTCAAAAAACTGGCAATCGCACCTCGTACAACTAAAATCACCTTCATCCCAACCCAGCTCAAATAACTTCTCCCGTAATTCAGTAAAGCCTTCAGCAACCTTCTCTACTGCGGGTTTCAAATACTCTCGTTGATCTTCCGAGAGCTTCCTACTTGGCTGATCCATTGGTCCACTCCTGTCCCGGCTGGCGCCGGCAAGGCTTCCTAGCACCTATTGCGCACGCTGTCAACCCGTCTTGGGCAGAACGGGCCGGGTCGCCGACGTGCATGTCCACCCGCTCACCGTCGGCGCGCGCGTGAGCTCACCGGTGTGGTGGTGGATGCGCAGCATGACCTCCTGGAGGATGTCTTCGGCGCTGTCACGGTCGGGAACGCGGCGGGTGATGAAGCCCAGCAGCGGTCGGTGCAGGTCCCGCCAGATCGCCTCCACGTCGACGCGGTCGGGCCGCTGCGCGTTCACCGGCAGTCGCAGCTCTGCTCGGTGGAACTGCGGCAACAGTCCTGCTTGGTCGAGGCGTCGCAGCAGCTCTGCTGCTCGCAGACCGGGCAGCACCCGGTCTCAATGGACTCAACCGTCTCGGGCGGCTGGGCCTTGCCGGCGAAGAAGCGTCGCAGGTTCTCGGGCAGCTCGTACCGTTGCGGTTTCGACGCCGTCGGTGCCGCCGCTGTGCCGTAGAGGTGGCGCAGGATCGCATCCACGATCATCGCTACCGGCGGCTCGGGGTATTCGTGGTCCTGGTGCACGCAGACGCGGCAGGCGATCTGATCGCCGCAGCCGTCGGTGCACGCCTCCGAACCGCAGGAGCTCTCCTTCAGCTCGAGCGCGATGTCCTCTCCGTTAACGCGGATGGTGGGAGAGCTCACGAAGCGCAGCGCACGCGCCTGCTCTTGGGATCTCACGTGCACCTTGTTGACCTCAACCTCGGCTCCAACGGCCTGTAGCAGGTCGCGCACCACGGTGAGCGCCGCGTCGAGGTTGCGGTCGGTCCCGCGGCAACGGGTGCAGGTCGTGAGATCGAGGAACAGGAAGTCGATGCGCAGCTTCTCCGTGGACTGCGGGTCCTCCGCGGGCGTGGTCGTCTCGACGCTCAACACGCAGACAGAGTGGTCGCGCAGAGTGATCCAGGAGGTCGTCCGCGGCGTCAAAACCGGCACCAATACACTTGAGTTCGAGGTCAGCGATTCTGGTGCTCTTCAGCTAAGCGACATCGTTCTCTGGTTCCAGGGAAACATCGACTAACTTAGCTCGCGCGGCGCTGCTCTGAGCTCGCCGCCCTGACCGACTCGGCACGGTGAGGAGCGACGCCGCGTCCCTGAGCCCCGCAACGCCAGGGGGTGGGCGAGTCCCACCAGCTATGGCCCGGTGAGGGAGAGACCGGGCAATGGCCCCAGGCCTGGCGGTCAAAGTGGGCCGCTCGTTCTCTCGGGCGATCAGCATCCACGCCGCGGCGACGGCGGGCAAAGGGTGCTTGCGGCGTCGCGCCGCGATGGCACGACGCGGTCCTTGCCCCCCGCCAGGGTCCGGGGACTGGGCCGGTGCGATACCTCACCGGCCGCGTCACACCCCTTCCAGCCACACCTGCGATCTCAGCCGACGGCGGCGCCGAACCACCGAGGCAACTGGTTGAGCAGATCCTGCTGATCGTCACCGACCCACGCCACGTGGCCGTCCGGCCGCAGCAGCACGGCGGGCACGTCCAGTTCCTCGCTGACGTCGACGACGTGGTCGACCCGATCCGCCCAACCCGCCACTGAAAGCCGGCCGGTCTGGTCGAGCAGCAGTCCGCGGCCGCCGTGCATCCGCTCGTAGAGGCGCCCCCGCTTCAGCCCCACGTCCCGCAGCCGCCGACCGAGCAGTTCATGCCCCTCGCCGAAGTCGTAGCGGACCCCAATCGCGGTGATCTTCTCGATCAGGTACCGGTTCACCTCCTCGAAGTCCATCAGTTCCGACACCAGCCGGCGCACCGACCGGGGGCCCGGCTCGAGGGACAACAGCTCCATCTGCGCGCGGGTGTTGTCGAGCACGTCGGCGGCCACGGGGTGCTGTTCGGTGTGGTAGCTGTCCAGCAGCCCCTGCAGTGCCCAGCCGTTGATCTCGGCGGCCAGTTTCCAGCCGAGGTTGAACGCGTCCTGGATGCCGAGGTTGAGCCCCTGCCCGCCGGTCGGCGGGTGGATGTGCGCCGCGTCGCCGGCCAGCAGCACCCGGCCGGCTCGGTAACGCTCGGCCAGCCGGGTGGCGTCGCCGAAGCGGGAGAGCCAGCGCGGTGAGTGCACACCGAAGTCCGTGCCTGCGGTCGCCCGCAGCTGCTGCTTCAGCTCGTCCAGGGTCGGCGGGACCGTGCGGTCCTCGGCCACCCCGGCGGCGGGCGCGACGACGCGGTACGCCCCGTCCCCGAGGGGCATGGCGCCGAACCGCAGCTGGGTCTTGCGGACTTCGGCATTCACGGCGGCCAGTTCCTCCGGCGGCGCGGTCAGCTCCACTTCGCCCAGCAGCGTGTCGACCCTGGTGGGCTCGCCGGGGAAGCCGACGCCGAGCAGCTTGCGCACCGTGCTGCGGCCGCCGTCACAGCCGACGAGGTAGCGCGAGCACAGCTGCGTGCCGTCGGCCAGCTCGGCGATCACCCCGTCCTCGTCCTGGCTCAGCCCGACCAGTTCACTACCGCGCCGGATCTCGGTGCCGAGCTCGGTGGCGTGCTCGGCCAGCAGCCGGTCGGTGACGGTTTGCGGGATGCCGAGGACGTACCCGTGTGCGGTGTCCATCCGGTCAGGCCACGGCTTGCTGATGCCGGCGAAGAAACCACCGACCTCGTACTGCTTGCCCAGCGCGAGGAAGCGCTCCAGCAGGCCGCGCTGGTCCATCATTTCGATGCTGCGCACGTGCAGGCCAAGCGCGCGGACAACCTCGGTCGGCTCCGCGTCCCTCTCCAGCACGACCACGTGCACGCCGTGCAGCCGCAACTCCGCGGCCAGCATCACCCCGGTCGGTCCGCCGCCGGCAATGATCACGTCAAACATGACCGCCCATTCACCGAGGTTGCATTCCGGCCAGCTGCTCCGCGCGGTCCGGCGGCGCACGCCCGCGAGCACACGTATGCCGCGAATCCCTGATTTCCGCAGGTTCTGGCTTCGGCCGGAGATTCTGCGGCATGACCCGGGTCTTGCCGCAAGGCCCCCGGTGCGCTATATGTTGAGGGTGGCAGGGAGTGGGTGCTCTTCTCCTTTGTCGTCCGTGTGGACAGACAAGCTCCTTTCGAAGCAGTGTCGCGCCACGCGCGGCGACGTCGGCGGGCCCAGAGGAGACCTCCATGAGCCTTCGGATGCAGCCGCGGACCCCGTTGGTCTGCGGACTCTTCACGCGGGTGCGCACGTGCCGCAGTAGTGGGTCTTCGCTGGTGAATGCGGTCTGGTAGGTGGCGGCGCGAAAGCACGGGCCGTTGTCGGAGACCACGGCGATCGGCGCCGGTGTCTCGCCGATCATGGCACCGTCCGGATCAAGGACGTCCATCCGGCCGCGGTCGCCGCGCAGGTCGTCCAGCCGGTGAGCCGCTCGGCTTCGGCCACTGCGGGGCCCGCTCCTGGCGCGGTCTGCGGGCGTTGACAGTAGGCGGCGCTGCCACGACAGTAGGTCGCGGCGCGGTACATCCCGGGACCGTAGGTCGCCACCCCTGCTAGGAGCGATGATCATGCCTGATTCTGGTGCACCACGGGCGGTGGAGTTGACCGCGGCCGAGCAGCACGCCGCCTGGGTGATGGTGAGGTTCGCGGCCGAGGTCGGGTATCGCGGCTTGCACTGGTCGATACCCAACGACGCCAGCTGGCGTCAGCAGTTCCTCGCTGCCGTCCCGGTTCGCCATGACGGGTTGCTGGCCGACACCTACGAGCTGCGGAGCCAGCGGCGTTTCGGGTCGTCGGCCAGGACGGTGTGCGCGCTCATCCGCCGCGAGGGGGGTTTCGAGGCACGCGGTGTTCCCGGTGAGGAGTGGCTGCGCCCGTTGCCCTCGATAGTCGAGCCGCGAGCGACGCCGAACGCGAACGCAGCGTCCCTCGCCGAGCCGTGGTTGCCGTTGGACTTCGTCGAGGATGATCAGGTGGCCCCGCGGGACGATCGGCGCGGCCGCGGTGTCAGCTCCGTGCGGCGGCGGCGGGTCACCGCCGCCGCGCTTGGCCTGCTCGTTCCGGTGACCGCTCTGGGTGGGGGGTTGGTGGTCGCCAACACCGCGAAGCAGGGACCGCTTCCAGCCGCTATACCGGCCCCACCCGCACCGGCACCCGCACTCGCACCGGTACAGCCGGAGGTGCCGTCGTTACCGGTTGGTGGCACCCAGTGGGCCACTGAGGCACGGGTTGTCCTCGCGTCGGTTCACCAGCAGCTCGACGTCCTCGCCGAGGCCGAGCAGGCCTGGGCTGCGCTGCCCGCCGAGCGCCGCGCGGAGGAGATGCCTGCACCGGTGCGCGAGCTGGTGGACAGCCGGGCGCGTCTGGAGCAGCAGCGCGCCGTCCTGGAGGCTGATCTCGCCGCGTGGCGGGCGTTGCAGCAGGCCACTGCCTCCCTGGAGGACACCGAGGCGCAGCTGGCCAATGTGTCGCGCGCGCTGCAGCTCGGTGGACAGACCGCCGCTGGTGAACAGCTGGACAAGCAGCGGGACATGCTCCTTCGCCAGCGGGACGCTCAGCGCGAGCAGCTGGCGGGGTGGACCGCGAGGATGGACGCGGCTGTCGTGGACCCGCTGCGGGAACCGCCGGACGTGAAGCCCCTCGCGGAGTCGGTGATCGCCATGACCGAGGAGCCGCCTGCTCCCGCCGAACCCGCCGAGTCCGCTGACAGTGCCTCGGCGGTCGTGGTGGCCAGGGAACCGGAGGCCGATCAGCCGCAGATCGACGACGCCCCCGACGGCGACCCCGACGACGACCCGGACATGTCCGTGCCGCAGCAGACAGAACCCGCTGTGCCGGGCGTGGATGGCGTCGCGAGTGATCCGGTGGCCACGCCGGACACGGGGCCGGACGGCGCGCTCGACGTGGAGGTCGGGGGGTCCATCGACGTGAACGTCGCCGGCGTCATCGACATCTCGATCACCGATGTCAGCGGGGACACCACCGACTCTGCCGAGGACACCACCGACTCTGCCGAGGACACCACCGACTCTGCC
>DASQWR010000016.1:0-4760 GCA_035640155.1 Pseudonocardiaceae bacterium | reverse complement strand
GAAGCAGTGACGCCGGTGCGGGTTTGGCGTGATGATGCACCCTGTTGGCGAGGCTCAGCGCGCCAGCCGAATGTCGGGCCAGGTGCGTGAGCACCCTCAGACTGTCGCCTACTGCGGAAACAGGACTTTGCCGGGGCCCTGCGGGGGCACCGGCCGGCACCCCGGGATCAACCAGACCCCGCTTTGGGTGCTGGCGCTGAACCTGACCCCGTCGGGCACTCAGCGAACACGGCCATGCCCTGCTCGAGACGTCACCTCGGCTGCACGACGTGGTGAACGAGGGCTTACACCACAACTGGTCAACGAGCAGATCAGCAAGAGGCTGGACAGAGGACCATCCCGACGACCCGGAGATGCGCCTCGCACGAACCATTTTATGAGTGTCTGTACCTGCAGGGACCCGCCAGGCTCTCACACAGGCTTACGCTACTGACGGCGGTCGTGCCCGTCAGCGTCTGCCATCGCCAGGAGGCGCTCGACCTCCGCCGAGGGGTGTGAAAGCCGCCCACGAAGGTGCACGACTCACTCAGACCGCGAGGTCCTTGCGGAGCTTGGCGACGTGACCGGTGGCGCGCACGTTGTAGAGCGCACGCTCGACGCGGCCCTGCGCGTCGAGGACGAACGTCGAGCGGATGACCCCGGTGACGGTCCTCCCATACATCTTCTTCTCGCCGAAGGCCCCGTAGGCGGTGAGCACCGCGCGGTCCGGGTCGGAGAGCAGCGGGAAGGTCAGTCCCCTGGCATCGCGGAACTTCGCGAGCTTCGCGGGTTGGTCCGGCGAGATGCCGACGACGGCGAACCCCGCGCGGTCGAGCTCGGTGAGGTTGTCCCGGAAGTCGCACGCCTGCTTCGTGCAGCCTGGTGTCGACGCCGCGGGGTAGCAGTAGATCACCAGTGAGCGGCCGCGGAAGTCGGACAGCGAGACGGCATTGCCGTCGGCGTCGGGCAGGGTGAACCCGGGCGCGGGATCGCCGGGGGAGAGGCGCACGTTCTCGGTCACGGGTGCGGAGGCTACCGCCTGGTCCGGTCGCCAGTCCTGCTCGCGCCGGGTATCGGGAGGTGATCTACCGTGTGCCGCACGCATCCCAGCGCGAGGAGGACCGATCCGTGGCCCGCGACCCCGACATCATCGAGCGTGAGATCGACCAGGCCCGCGACGCGCTGGCCGCCACCCTGGACGAGCTGAGCGTTCGGGCCGATCCGAAGCGCATCATCGAGTCCGGCAAGCAGAGCCTGCAGGCCACGGTGCAGACCGCGCTGGCCAATCCCAAGGTGCGCTACGTGCTGATCGGCGTGGGCGCGCTCGTCGCGTTGCGGATAGTCAGAGGGCTGTTCCGCTGAGGGTCACCACGGCGAAGGACTCGGCGTCCAGCTGCACGACCTTCCCGTCCGCCGTCGCGGCGCCGGAGGCGAGCAGGACCTCCCCGGGTGGCGCGTCCAGAGCGACGGTGGCCGGTGCGGCATCGAGGTTGACCACCACCCGCAGGTGCCCGCGGTGCAGCACCACCGTGCGTGCTGCCTCGTCGATGTCGACGGCCAGCGCGTCCAGCCGGGGGTCGGTGAGCTCCGGTCGCGCGCGGCGCAGCGCGATCAGCCCGCGGTAGGTGCGCAGCAGGGTGGCGTGCGGCTCGGCGCCGGTTTCGGACCAGTCCAGCTTCGAGCACCGGAACGTCTGCTCGGCGTTCGGGTCCGGCACCTCAGCTGCGACGTCCCAGCCGTGCTGGGCGAACTCCGCGTAGCGCCCCTCGCGGATGGCGTCCCGCAGCTGCGGATCGGGCATGTGGGAGAAGAACTGGAACGGGGTGTGCGCCCCCCACTCCTCACCCATGAAGATCATCGGGGTGTACGGCGGACAGAGCACCAGTGCCGCGCCGCAGGCCAGCAGGCCGGGGGACAGGGTGGCCGAGATGCGGTCACCGGTGGCCCGGTTGCCGACCTGGTCGTGGTTCTGCAGGTAGGCGAGGAACTTCCAGGCGGGCAACCGGAGGGTGTCCACCGGCCGCCCGTGGGTCCGCTGCCGGAAGCTCGACCAGCGCCCGTCGTGGAAGAAGGCGCCGCGCAGCGTGTGGGCGAGCCCTTCCAGCGAGCCGAAGTCGGCGTAGTAGCCCTGCCGCTCGCCGGTGAGGGTGGCGTGCAGGCAGTGGTGGATGTCGTCATCCCACTGCGCGGCGAGGCCGTAGCCGCCGGCCTCGCGCGGGGTCACCACCTTCGGGTCGTTCAGGTCGGATTCGGCGATGAGGGTCAACGGCCGGCGAAGGTGCGCGGCCAGCGCGTCGACCTCGGCGGACAGCTCCTCGAGCAGGTGGGTGGCGCGGTGATCCAGCAGCGCGTGCACGGCGTCCAGGCGTAAGCCATCGATGTGATAGTCGCGCAGCCACATCACCGCGTTGTCGATCACGTAGCGGCGGACCTCGTCGGAGTGCGGCCCGTCCAGGTTGAGCGAAGGTCCCCAGATGTTGGCGCCGGCGAAGTAGGGACCGAACCGGTCCAGGTACGCCCCCGATGGCCCGAGGTGGTTGTGCACCACGTCGAGGACGACGCCCAGCCCCCGCCCGTGGCAGACGTCGACGAACCGCTTGAAGGCGTCCGGGCCGCCGTAGTTCTCGGTGACTGCGTACCACCCGACACCGTCGTAGCCCCAGTTGCACGGGCCGTCGACCGCGTTGACCGGCATCACCTCGACCAGGTCGATCCCCAGCTCGACGAGGTGACCCAGCCGCTCGATCGCGGAGTCGAAGGTGCCCCCGGGGGTGAAGGTGCCGATGTGCAGTTCGTAGAGCACGCTGCCCGGCAGCGCGCGACCGGTCCACGCCTGGTCGCTCCACTCAAAGGCGCTGTCGTCGTAGACGCGGGACGCCGCATGCACCCCACCCGGCTGCCACCGCGAGCGCGGATCCGGCAGCGGGGTGTCCTCCCGGTCGAGCAGGAAGGCGTAGTCACTGCCCGCTCCGGCAGCGCCTTTCCCGGCAGGGCTTTGCACGGTGGCGTGCCACCAGCCGGCGCCCTCCCGCGCCATCTCGTGCGGTTCGCCCTCGACGACGACCCGCACCCGCTCCCGTTCCGGGGCCCACACGCTGAAGTCCACGGGAGTGGATTCTGTCAGGGTGCTGCAGGATCGTCCTGGTCCCCGCAGCCGGGCCTGGGCTGGGTGGGTGGCCGACGAGCTGGACGAGCAGACGCTGGCGTTCCGTATCAACGATCGTGGGCAGACCGCACTCGCGGCCGGAGTCTTCCGGCGGTCGGCTGACGTCGTCACCGCGCTGTTGAAGGCCGGCGCGGACCCTGACCACGGCTCCCCGTCGGCCGTCGAGACGGCCGCCTTCTTCGAGCTCCCGGACATTGCTCAAACTCCTGCGCCGGCCCCAGCCCAACCGACCCAGCGCCACTGAGTCTCAGTCCCGTTGACGCACCAGCGTCTCCACCCACCACTGCGCCTCGGAGACGGTGGTGACATGCGGTACGTCCGGCTCGGGGGGCCGGGACACCATCACCACCGGCAGCCCCAACCGCCGGGCGGCGTCGAGCTTGGCGGAGGTCATGACGCCGCCGCTGTTCTTGGTCACCAGGACGTCGATGCGGTGCTTTCGTAGCAGCGCCAGCTCCCCGGCCACCATGAAGGGGCCGCGGTCGAGCAGCACCTGGGTGCACGCCGGCACCGGAGGGGCGGGCGGGTCCACCGACCGCACCAGGAACCACAGCCGATCCAGGGCCGCAAAGGCCGCGACGCCCTGCCGGCCGGTGGTCAGGAACACTCGCTCACCCAGCTCCGGCAGCAGTGCGGCCGCGGCCGGCAGCGAGCGGACCAGCCGCCAGTCCTCACCCGGGCCGGGCAACCACTCTGGTCGCCGCAGCACCAGCAGTGGCAGGCCGACCTCGGAGCACGCCTGCGCAGCGGCCGAGGTGATCTGCCGGGCAAAGGCGTGCGTGGCGTCGACGACAGCGTCGATCCGCTCCGCCCGGAGCCAGCAGGCTAGGCCCTCGACACCGCCGAACCCCCCTACCCGCACCTCCCCCTCGGGCAGCTGTGGCGCGCGGACCCGCCCGGCGAGGGACGACACGACGTGCACCAGGGGATCGCCGACCAGCGCGGCCGCCAGGTGCCGCGCCTCGGTGGTTCCCCCGAGCAGCAGCACCCGCACCGTCACCGGGCCAGTCTCCCGTACCGGCCCCCTCGACACCGCCAAGCCCCTACCCGCACCTCGTCCTCAGGCGGAGCACTGCGCTTCCCGACAAGCCGCCTCAGTCAGCCGACGAGGTGATGGGCTCCGGGCCCGCGCCTGCCGTCTTCTTGAGCACGACCGGCGCTCTCAACGCCTTCACCCGATCCGCGATCCACGCTACATCAGCGAGGATCTGCTCGGGGCTGGCGGTGAGGTCGACGGTCGTTACCTCCAAGCGCTTTCCAGCGTGGACGACGGTGTGCTCAACCCACTCAGCTTCGCCCGCCGCATAGACGAGTAGGCCCGCCGACAGACGAAGCGCGACCGTGTAAGCCAGGAGCTGGTACAGGTCCGGATGGTTGATGCCGTTGACGCTCGCCAGTCCGTCAGGTTGTTGTTTCGGTTGAGGAAACCCTCGCGCAACAACGGTCGCCATTCACCACCGCTGAGGAGCGCCTCGCGCGCCCTGGTCAGCGGCCGGACCGCATCGAACTTGTAGTCGCGTTCGTCCTTGTCGAACGTCGGGTCGTCGTAGAACCTCTTCGCCCACTTCACGAACTCGTCCCATGTGCCGCTGCTGCCACCTTGCCATCGCGGCCG
>DASQWR010000015.1:0-6238 GCA_035640155.1 Pseudonocardiaceae bacterium | reverse complement strand
CCGGACGCGCGGCTGCTCGCCCAGGTCAAGGCCGGGATCGAGGCCATCCGCGCCGAGCCGGAGACGCGCCGGATCAACGTCGCCTGCTCGCTGGGCATGCTCACCAGCGAGCAGGTCGACGAGCTCGCCGCGATGGGCGTGCACCGCTACAACCACAACCTAGAGACCGCCCGCTCGCACTTCCCGTCGGTCGTGACCACGCACACCTGGGAAGAGCGCTGGGAGACACTGCGGATGGTGCGTGCCGCGGGCATGGAGGTGTGCTGCGGTGGCATCCTCGGGATGGGGGAGACGGCTGCGCAGCGCGCGGAGTTCGCCGCGCAGCTCGCGTCGCTGGAGCCCGACGAGGTGCCGATGAACTTCCTCATCCCGCAGCCCGGCACCCCCTACGCGGACCGGGAGGTGCTCGAGGGCGCCGAGGCGCTGAAGACCGTCGCGGCGTTCCGCCTCGCGCTGCCGCGCACGGTGCTGCGCTTCGCCGGCGGGCGGGAGCTGACCCTCGGCGACCTCGGCGCGGAGCAGGGCATGCTCGGTGGCATCAACGCGATCATCGTGGGCAACTACCTGACCAACCTCGGCCGCCCGGCGCAGCAGGACCTCGACATGCTCGCCGAGCTGCAGATGCCGGTCAAGGCGCTCAGCCGGACGCTGTAGGGAGCCGAAGCCGTGCGGTACTGCGTGCGTTGCGGTCGGCCGGACGCCCCGGCAGCCGATGACACAGCCGACGGGGCCCACACGGCCTGCCGCGCCCGGGCAGCCTACGACCCGCCGCGGTTCTGCCCGGCCTGCGCGCGGCGGATGCTCGTGCAGGTGAGCCCGACCGGCTGGGATGCCCGGTGCAGCACGCACGGGCCGGTGCACCAGGGCGCCGGTGGCGCACCAGCGGAACAGACGTGAACGAGGACGAGGACGCGCCGGCCGAACTGCGGCCGGCGCTGAGGACCTTCACCGCGGTGGCCGTACTGGGTCTGCCGCTGGGGTGGGTGTGGTCCCGGCTCGCGCCGCCCGAAGTGGTCCGGGTCAGCGCCGACGGCGCGCTGGTGCCGCTGCTGGGGGAGAGCGAGCACCGCTTCGATGCGTTGGCCCTGTTCGTGATCCTCGGCTTCGCCGCCGGGGTGCTCGCTGGGGTCGCGGTCTGGATGCGGCGGGAGAGCCGTGGCCCGGTGGTGCTGCTCGGCGCGATCGCGGGATCGGTCGTCGCGGGGTGGCTCGCGATGCAGCTCGGGGAAGTGCTGGCCGCCGGGGCCTACGGCAACATGACACTGGCCGCAGGCCCAGGCCGCACCGCCGCCCGGGCGCCGGTGCTCGAGTCGTCGTGGGTCGTGCTCGCCGCCCCGTTCACGCTTGCGTTGACCTACAGCGCCCTGGTGGCGTGGAATGGCTCGGACGATCTGGACCGCCAGCTCGAGTGAGCCTCGGCCCGGCAGCTCAGTTGCGGGTCATCTCGGTGGCGAACTGGCTCAGCGGCACCGGCACCGCCCGCAGCGTGCGCAGGAACTCGGTCTCGCGCACCAGCAGGGTGCGCACCAGCCGGAGGCGGCCGGCGGCGCATCGCTCCTCGAGCAGCTCCTGGCGGTCCTCGAGGGTCAGCAGGCAGTCCGCGGCCAGCAGGTGCGGCAGGGCGGAGGGCGAAGCGTCCACGTCGGGCTCCGCCCAGTCCTCGCGCTGCCAGGCTGCCGCGCAGTAACGGCGGTGCGCCGCGCGGGCCGACTTCGCCAACATCGGCAGCAGCATCTGCTGGTCGTCGGCAACGGCGGCGTCCGGGACCCACTCGACCCGGCCCACCAGGTAGGGCGAGGCGGCGGTGTCGTCGAGGTCCAGGAGGCGGAACCGGCGCTGCCCGCGGGTCACGATGTCGAAGCGGCCGTCCGGCAGCCTGCGGGCCTCGCGCAGCAGGGCGGTACAGCCGACGTCGTGCATGATCTCGGCCGCGCCGTGCTCGGCGGCGTGCCCCTGCTTGACGGCGACCACCCCGAAGCAGCGCCCCGGCACTGCCCCGGTGACCAGGTCGACGGTCATCTGCCGGTACCGTGGCTCGAAGACGTGCAGCGGCAGGGACGCTCCGGGCAGCAGAACCGTCCCCAGGGGGAACAGCGGGAGCGTCTCGTGCACGAGCCCACGCTACGGCGACCCGGCGCTGGGCGCTTCCTGGCCGGGTGCCGGGTCCTCAGAATCCGGCTCTCCGGAACCGTGGTCGTTGCCGGGAGGGCGCAGTACGGCGAACGGGTCTGTCACCCGGATACCCCGCTCGGCGAACCGGTAAACGGCGGCGGGGCGACCACCCGACGGGCCGGGCGCCGCGGTGCCGCCGGTGGGCACCAGCACCCCCCGCCGGGCCAGCACGCGCTGCAGGTTGGTCGCGGACACCCGGTGCCCGAGCGCCGCGGCGTAGAGCTCCCGCAGCGCGGAGACGGTGAACTCCGGGGGCGCGAGGGCGAACCCGAGGTTGGTGTAGGAGAGCTTCGCCCGCAGCCGGTCGCGGGCCCGCAGCACGATCGCCCCGTGGTCGAAAGCGGTGGCCGGCAGCTCCGCGACAGGATGCCACCCGGTGTCCTCGGGCAGCGCGGGGTCCGCGGTGCAGGGCACCAGCCCGAGGAACGCGGTGGCCACCGTCCGCCGTCCCGGCATCCGCCCCGGATCGCTGAACGTGCCGAGCTGCTCGACGTGCGCCACGTCCCGGACGTCGACCTTCTCGGCGAGCTGGCGCACGACGGACTTCTCCGCGTCCTCGGTGGCGCGTAGCACGCCTCCGGGCAGCGCCCAGCGCCCGGCGTCGGGGTCGAAGGCCCGCCGCCAGAGCAGCACCTGCAGCACCCCGTCGCGCACCTGCAGGGTGGCCGCGAGCACCTCGTGCACCGCGCTGCCCGCGACGCTGTTACCATCAACCATGTTTTCGATTATAAGGCGAAAACCGATGCAGGGGCCAGCGCCCGCGCTGGCCGGCAGGAGGCGAGATGGGCTCGACAGTCGCCCCCCAGCGTGCACCTCAGCGCACCGCGACCGGCTATACCGGCGTCGAAGCGGACGCGGCCTGGCGCGGCGAGGTGGGCCGGCTGGCCCGGCAGCGCGATGCCGTGCTGCTCGCGCACAACTATCAGGTGCCCGAAATCCAGGACATCGCCGACCACGTCGGGGACTCGCTCGCGCTGTCCCGCATCGCCGCCGCCTCGTCGGCGAGCACGATCGTGTTCTGCGGCGTGCACTTCATGGCCGAGACCGCCAAGATCCTGGCGCCGGAGAAGACGGTGCTCATCCCGGATGCCCGGGCGGGCTGCTCGCTTGCCGACTCCATCGACGCCGAGCAGTTGCGCGCCTGGAAGGCCGAGTTCACCAAACCCGGGGCTCCTGGGCCGGTGGTGGTGTCGTACGTGAACACCACCGCCGAGGTGAAGGCCGAGACCGACATCTGCTGCACTTCGTCCAACGCTGTCGAGGTGGTGCAGTCGATCCCCGCCGAGCGCGACGTGCTGTTCCTGCCCGACCAGTTCCTCGGCGCGCACGTGCAGCGGGTGACCGGTCGGGCGAACCTGCACGTCTGGGCCGGGGAGTGTCACGTCCATGCGGGGATCAACGGCGCCGAGCTGGCCACCAAGGCCGCTGCCGCCCCGGACGCCGAGCTGTTCATCCACCCGGAGTGCGGCTGCGCCACCTCGGCGCTCTACCTCGCCGGGGCCGGGGCGGTGCCCGCGGAGCGGGTTCGCATCCTGTCCACCGGCGGGATGCTCGACGCCGCCCACGACACGAGTGCCCGCCAGGTGCTGGTCGCCACCGAGGTGGGGATGCTGCACCAGCTGCGCCGGGCCGCCCCGGACGTCGACTTCCGCGCCGTGAACGACCGCGCCTCCTGCCGGTACATGAAGATGATCACACCGGCGGCGTTGCTGCGCTGCCTGCGGGAGGGCCGGGACGAGGTGCAGGTCGAGCAGGCCGTGGCGAGCCGGGCTCGCGGGGCGGTGCAGCGGATGATCGCGATATGACCGAGCGGCTCGACCTGGTCGTGGTCGGCAGCGGGGTCGCCGGGCTCACCGCCGCGCTGCGCGCCCGCGAGCTGGGCCTGCGGGTGCTGGTGGTGACCAAGGCCGCGCTCGATGACGGCAACACCCGCTGGGCGCAGGGTGGCGTTGCGGTCGTGCTGCCCGGCAGCGGCGGTGGCGCAGCCGACAGCGTCGCTGCCCACGTGGCCGACACCGTCACCGCCGGGGCCGGACTCTGCGACGAGGTCGCGGTGCGCCGGATCCTGGCCGGCGGTCCCGTCGCGGTTGCCGCGCTGTGGGCCCGCGGCGCGGTCTTCGACACCGCGCCCGACGGCTCGCCCGAGCTCACCCGCGAGGGGGGACACGGCACGTTCCGGGTGATCCACGCCGGCGGGGACGCCACCGGGGCCGAGGTGCAGCGCGCCCTGGTCGCCTCGGCCCGGGGGTTGCCGGTACTGGAGGGGCACGTCGCCACCGACGTCCTGCGCGACGGCACCGGAGCGGTGGCCGGCCTGGCACTGCTGCCCGCCGATGGCGAGCCGATCGTGCTGGCCACCCGGGCGGTGCTGCTGGCCACCGGCGGTCTCGGCCAGCTCTACGCCGCCACCACCAACGCGTCCGTCGCGACCGGGGACGGGCTGGCGCTGGCGCTGCGGGCCGGGGCCGCTGTCGCGGACCTCGAGTTCGTGCAGTTCCATCCCACCGTGCTGTTCAGCGGTCCGGGGTCCCGCGGGCGCCGCCCGCTGGTCACCGAGGCGGTGCGTGGCGAGGGCGCGGTGCTCCTCGACGTCACCGGCCGAGCACTGATGCCCGGGGTGCACCCGCTGCGCGACCTCGCTCCGCGCGACGTGGTGGCCGCGGCCATCACCCGGCGGATGGCGGCCACCGGCACCGACCACGTGCTGCTCGACGCCACCGGCATCGCCGGGTTCCGCGAACGCTTTCCGACTGTCTGGGCGGCCTGCGCCGCAGCGGGCATCGACCCGTCGGAGGACCCGATCCCGGTCGCGCCGGCGGCGCACTACCAGTGCGGCGGGGTGGTCACCGACACCGTGGGCCGGACCGGCGTGGTCGGGCTCTACGCGGCCGGGGAGGTGGCCCGGACCGGCCTGCACGGAGCCAACCGGCTCGCGTCCAACAGCCTGCTGGAGGGCCTCGTGGTCGGCACCGCCTGCGCGGACACCGTCGCGCGGGACTTGGCCACCGTGCCGGCGACGCGGGCTGCGGGGCCGGTACCCGCTGCGCGGCCGCCGGCTGACTGGCCGGTTGCCCGCCGTCCGGTGGCCGATCGGGACGGGCTGCAGCAGGCGATGAGTGCACACGTCGGCATCGGCCGTGACGCCGACGGGCTGGCCGCGGTCGCCGCGCTGGTCGCCGCCGCCCCGCAGCTGGCCGTGCGCACCGCAGCCGATGCCGAGGACGCCGCGCTCACTCTGGTGGCCGGGGCCCTGCTGGTGGCCGCGTCGGCGCGGCTGGAGAGCCGCGGCTGCCACCTCCGCACCGAGTACCCGCTCGCCGACCCGGAGTGGCGCCGCAGCCCCACGGTGATGCTCGACGCGGCCGGGGTTCCGGTCCTGGTCGAGCCGGTGACCGTCGGTGGGGCCGCGTGACGGCGCCCGACCGGGTGGCGCCTGATCGGACGGGGCTCGACCGCGTGGTGCGCACCGCGCTGGAGGAGGATCTGGCGCATGGTCCGGACGTCACCACCGTAGCCTGCGTACCCGCCGGGGCGCGGTCCAACGCGGTCATCGCCACCCGGGTGGCGGGCACCCTTGCCGGGATGCCCGCCGCGCTGGCCGTGCTCGACGCGGTACTGGGCGCAGGCGGTTACCAGGTCAGCGAGCAGCGCGCGGACGGCAACCGGCTGGCGCCCGGCGATGTCGCGTTGCGGCTCAGTGCCCCCACCGCGGGGCTGCTCACCGCGGAGCGCACCGCGCTGAACCTGCTCTGCCATCTCTCCGGGGTCGCCACCGCCACCACCGCCTGGGTGGACGCGGTGGCCGGCACCGGTTGCCGGATCCGGGACTCCCGCAAGACGTTGCCCGGGCTGCGCGCGCTGCAGAAGTACGCGGTGCGCTGCGGGGGCGGGGTGAACCATCGGATGGGACTCGGGGACGCGGTCCTGGTCAAGGACAACCACGTGGCCGCCGCCGGGTCGGTGACCGCCGCGATCGCGGCGGTGCGCCGGCACGCGCCGGAGCTGCCCTGCGAGGTGGAGGTCACCACCCTCGACGAGCTCGACGAAGCCCTGGACGCCGGGGTCT
>DASQWR010000014.1:0-3084 GCA_035640155.1 Pseudonocardiaceae bacterium | reverse complement strand
ATCGCGCGAACCATGTGGCTGATCGGTTCGACGCAGACGGTGTGACACAGAGAGGGTGTCGAGGCCCCTACCAGCTCCCTCTCCGCAGAGGAGTGCTATGAGCCTGGGCACCGGGATCGCACTGGCACTGAGCGCAGTCGTAACTTGGTTCGCCTTGGCGACGGTTCTGGGCGTCGTACTCGGGCGTGTCATCCGTCGCCGCGACGAGCAACACCCGATCGAGCGTGATCGAAACGGGCAAACAGCGGAAGATGACGAGCTCCATAGACACTTCTGACTATTCAGGACGAAGTGCTCGCTCGGGGCCGCTGGAGGAGCGGGCGGCGGCCCGCCGGGCCTTCCTCACCGCTGAGTGTCCCGGCAAGCCACGGCCGGAAGCTCACATCACGTGCGTGGTTGGCCACGACCTGCGGCATGAGCTGATCGACGACGAGAAACGGCTCCTCGGCAAGGTAGGTCAACGTGACGTGTATGAGTACTCCTTGTTGACGCGTGGCTCTGGTTGTTGTGCGCTCGGAAGCGCTTCAAGATCCGCTTCGCTTCGGCCTCGTGAGTTGTGGTCGACTTGGTGAGGCGGACTAACAGCGCACCACCGTGCTTCCGGAGCAGCTTGCACGGCTGGTCCTCGCCGAACCGCTGCTGGCCGGATTGGTCACCTTCCTTATGCAGGCCCACGACGCAGGTGAGCCGTCCAGCGCCGGCATCAGTGGCACCGTGATGGACCCGGAGGAGCCGTTCCGTGCGTATCCTGCTTCTTGCCACTGCCTTCAACAGCTTGACCCAGCGCATCTTCGTCGAGCTCGACGACCTGGGTTATGACGTCGGTTGCAGCGTGGTCGCCGACGGCGACCAGATGCGCACGGCGGTCGAGGCGTTCAGCCCGGAGCTGGTCGTCGCTCCCTACCTCAAGCGGGCGATTCCGGAAGAGATCTGGCACACACGTCCATGCCTGATCGTCCATCCAGGGATCCGAGGCGACCGGGGGCCGTCGTCGCTCGACTGGGCCATCCTGCGAGGCCTGCCCTCGTGGGGCGTGACGGTGCTCCAAGCGGCCCAGGAGTTCGACGCCGGGGACATCTGGGCCCATCGGGAGTTTCCTATGGGTGGGCTGTCCAAGAGTGCGCTCTACCGCCACCAGGTGTCCGATGCGGCCGTTGATGCCCTACGTGAGGCGATGGAGCGCCTCCGCAGCGGCGCCTCGGTGCCCGAGCCTCTTGACTACCGACGGCCGGAAATCGAAGGTCGGCCCGAGAGGCCGATGACTCAGGCGGACCGGGAGATTGACTGGTCGGGGCCGACTGCCGTGGTCCTGCGTCATCTCCGCTGCTCCGACAGCACACCCGGGGTCCTCGATAGCCTCTTCGGCCAGCAGTACTACCTGTTCGGCGGGCACGAGGAGCCGCTGCTCAGAGGCCAACCGGGTGAGGTGATCGCCCGCCGCGATGGGGCGATCTGCCGGGCCACGGGCGACGGAGCGGTCTGGATCTCGCACCTCAAGAAGGCAAAGACGGGTGACCGGAGGTTCGTCAAGTTACCGGCCGCCCTGGCCCTGGCAACCGCGTTGGGAGACGTCCCCGACCTGCCACTACCTCCCGATCAGGTGGTCGCCACCAGCACCTATCGCGAGATCTGGTACGAGGAACACGCCGACGTCGGTTATGTTCATTTCGAGTTCTACAACGGCGCCATGAGCACCCAGCATTGCATCCGCCTCCGGGAAGCCTACCAACTCGCCCGCCAGCGCCCAACCAAAGTCATCGTGCTCATGGGCGGCAGTGATCTGTGGGCTAACGGCATCCACCTGAACGTCATTGAAGCGGCAAACCAGCCCCACGAGGAGTCATGGTCCAATATCAACGCCATGGATGACCTGGTACACGAGATACTGGACACCGATTCCTATGTGGTGGTCTCGGCCCTGGCTGGCAACGCCGGCGCGGGCGGCGTACCGCTGGCGCTGGCCGCCGACGAGGTCTGTGCCCGACCCGGGGTGGTGCTTAATCCGCACTACAAGGGCATGGAGTTGTTCGGCTCGGAGTATTGGACCTACCTGTTCCCACGACGGGTAGGCCAGGAGAGGGCTGTGGAGCTGAGCGAGACCTGCCTGCCCATCAGCGCCCAACACGCGAAGGCTATCGGGCTCATCGACCACGTCCTCGGTGGTGACGTGGCCAGCTTCCGCGAGCAGGTGAAGCGACTGGCCGAAACGGTTGCGCACGGCGAGGATTTCGATGAGCGGATTCGACGGAAACGGGCCTCACGCCACCACGACGAGGGCATCCGACCATTGGACAGTTACCGCTACGAGGAACTGGCACGGATGCGGCACGAGTTCTCCGGAACTGGGCACCAGCATGCCCGCAAGGCATTCGTCCACAAGATACCACTTAAGCCATTCACTCATCCAGCCGCCGTGGGACCCGTCATCCTCAGCGCCCGACGCTCACGTAACAACCGGGAATCACCAGACTGACCAACATTAGTAGAAGCGGGAAAGCCAATGCTGCAAATTGTTTGGATGTGGTGACGACGATGCATATTGGTGCTCACAACGTTGAACGGCGAGATCCATTCAACCAAATCGCCGGTCACTGGCCGATGAAGGCGAACCGAATCTGCCTCTGTGATCAAGTCGTACCTACCGTCGCGGGTGGTGGCGACGTCGGTCCAGTCCCAGGACCCCCGGTCGCCAGGATCCGGTCTGGGTGGAGGGTCTGCAGCCGATGAACATCCCCGGCAAGCTCACTCGGTGCGGGGTGGTGCCGTACCGGACGTTGCACCGGTTCGCGGTGCGGCGGTGCGAGGTTCGGGCAGCGCCGGTCAACGGTGCGGGCTGCCGACGGTGAGCCAGGGGTGGAGTGCCAGCGCGACTACGACCGGATAAGGCTTGGTCCTGGATTCAGCGACCGGCTGTCGGCGGGCAACCCTCGCCAGCATGCTCACCTTCTCGGTCAGCGCGACGACCCGCTACTCGACGCCGCTCGCACTGCCGGGATCACTCCCGCCCATGACGCTGCTCGCCACGTCTGGACCACGAAGGCATGCTCGACCTGCTCGCAGCAGCTCCGATCCCGCAGGCCCTGG
>DASQWR010000013.1:0-6618 GCA_035640155.1 Pseudonocardiaceae bacterium | reverse complement strand
CGCGCGTCCAAGATCGAACGTGACACGCTTCGTGACACGAACATGCGACGTCCAGCGACGCGGCCGACGCGCCTGAGTCATGAACTGCGACCATCGACGCAGCTGAGCGCGGTAGGACACTGCTCCGCATTCCCTCATAATCCGTCAGGTCGTGGGTTCGAGTCCCACCCGCCCCACAAACGACCAGGTCAGCCCGCTCGCTAACGCGCAGCGACTGTCCTACCATGATCTAACCCCACGGAAACCCCACGGGAACGGTCGAAGGTAGGTGGCTGGAGACGATGGCGCGGCCACCGCTGGCGATGGACACCCACGGCAGTATTACGATCAAGAAACGGGCGACCTCGGCCGCTTCGAAGCAGTCGAACGGGACCGCCAGGGCCGACAGCTACGTCGCCCGCTGCCGCTTCCGCGACTACGACGGCGTCACCAGGTCACTCGAACGCAGCGGACCGTCGAAGACCGCCGCCTCCCGCTCCCTACAAGACGAGATCCGCGCACGCACCGGCAGCCCTGCCGCACCACTGCGCCCGCACCACACCTTCGAGCGCGCCGCGGAACGCTGGCTGGCGAAGCTTGATGCACAGCTCGCCGACGGCAGCCGAAAGGTGACCACCGCCGACACCTACCGGCAGCGGCTTCGCTCCGTGATCCTGCCCGCCATCGGTCAGTGGCGGCTGCGGGAGTGCACTGTTCCACAGCTCGACGGGTTCTTCGCTGGCCTCGCCGCGACACAAAGCGCGCAGTCTCGCAAGACGATCCGCACTGTGGTGTCGCTGATCCTGCGCGTCGCTGTGCAGCACGAGGTCATTCCGGACAACCCGGTGCGGCACCTGGATCCCAGCGAGGGCGACCTCTTCGTCCCGAAGCAATCGGGCCGGGGGCCGGTCCTGCGCGTCCTTGCAGGTCGGCGACGGTCCGTGCGTCCGTGGTCGTTCGCCGAGTTGTGGGCACGTACAGCCCGGTTGTCACGTAGTTGGTCACTCACCGGTCGGGTCCTGTCCCCACGCCGCGGGTCTCATCCGCTTGACCTGGCAACGCCTGAACGCGCCGCGGCCCGGGTGCGGCCCTCGACGCAACCGCTGGCTGACCTCGTGGAGCTCGGCATCCGGCGCGTCATGTACTAGCTAGCCGACGTGCCCGGTCGGGGTCCACGCCGGGTCGCGGCCGATGAAGCCGAGCATCCGGCTCTGGACGTCGGCGTCGTCGGGTACCGCCACCTTCGGGCCGTACTGGCCGGACTGCCGGAGCAGCTCGTCGAGCGGCTCCATGCCGGCCAGCATTTCGGCGCAGAGGGCTGGGTCGAGCCGGTCGTCCTGGCCGGTGGCGCGGGCCAGGTCCCAGGTGTGCATGAACACGTCGGCGGTGTAGAAGCGGTCGATCGCGTGGTCCAGTGGAAGCTCGCCGAGGTGCGGGTTGACCAGCAGGCGGCTCGCGGTGGCCGGGTCGTCGAGCACCGCCTGTACCGCATCGAACTGGTGCTGCCAGGCGGCTACCGGGTCATCGTCGACCGAGGGACCGGGCGGGAGCCGCATCCCGCTGCCGGCGGCGAGGAAACCGGGGAACCACTCGACGAGGTGGCGCACCACGTCGCGCGCGGTCCAGCCGGCCACCGGGGCCGGCGCCGTCCAGTCCCGGGTGCAACGGACCCGGGCGGAGAAGGCGCCGGCGTGCCGGCTGTGCCGGTCGGCCGCGGTGTCAGACGGCGCCATCGGAGAGCATCCGATCCAGCTTGGCGTAGCCCTCGTTGACGCCGACCTCCATGCCACTGCGCAGCCAGGCGTCGCGGCCTTCGATGCTGTCGACCAGGGACTGAGCGTGCAGCCGGGTCCGGCCGTCGCCGAGGTCCTCGAACGTCAGGGTCTCCAGCGAGACGCCCTCTGGCATGCCCTCCCAGGTGAAGGTCTGCACGATGCGCTGCGGGCTGACCTCGTGGAAGCTTCCGTGGAAGCCGTACTCCTGGCCGTCGTGGATGTTCAGGAAGCGCCAGCTGCCGCCGGTGCGCGCGTCCCAGTAGTCGATGGTGGTCTCGACCGAGTTGGGGCCGACCCACCGGCGGTAGATCTCGGGGTCGGTGTGCGCGCGGAGCAGCTGCTCGGGAGTGGCGGCGAAGTCCCTGGTCATCTTGATGATGGGCAGGGTCGGGTGGGCCTCGATAGTGGTCTCGGCGGTGGTGTTCATGATGCGGTTCCTTCCTCGGGTCGGGTTCCTCTGGTCTCGTCCTGCTCGTTCATGGCGGCCAGCACGGCGTCCAGCCGCCGGTAGCGCTGTTCCGCCTCGCGGCGGTAGCGCTCGATCCACTTCGTCATGAGGTCGAACACCTCGGCTTCCAGGTGCACCGGACGCCGCTGGGCGTCGCGGCTGCGGGTGACCAGGCCGGCCTCTTCGAGCACCTTGAGGTGCTTTGAGACCGCCTGCATGCTCACGTCGTACGGGGCGGCCAGCTCGCCCACCGTGGCGTCCTCGGTGGCTAACCGGGCAACGATGTCGCGGCGGATCGGGTCAGCCAGGGCCGCGAAGACCTTGGAGAGTGGGTCAGCCACGACATCAATCCTTCCGCCCGACTGCGTAGCTCGTTCTCAACTTCGTGGTTTAAAAATCATAGAGTTCCGACGTGTTGCTGTCAACCACGAGGTTGAGAACCTCGCGGTGTTCCCGTCCGGGTTGTCCGAGACCGGCCGCCCGCGGTGGTGCTCGTGGATGCGCACGGTCGGCTGTCGGGCCGCCAGTGGCACCGGGTGTTGTCTCGTCGATGATCCAGCGGAGGTACGCCGGTGGCCGTTGACGAGGGCGTGGGGGACGCAGGGGACGGGGGGACGTCGTCAGCCACCCTTGAGACGAGAAACGGCCTGGTCGGCGGACTCTCGATGAGTCTCTGGCCAGGCCGTTTGGCCTGTCGTGGTGAGAGGATTTGAACCTGCGACCTCTTCGTCCCGAAGCAATCGGTGCGATCACGCCATGGGCAGGAACGTGCAGACGACCGAGGGGGCGATTTCCGTGGGCGTCCATGGCGCGGTGCTCGCGTCCGGCCTTGTTGTCACGCAGTTGGGTACGCAGTCATCGCGGCGCGAGGCCACCCCAGGTTTGGCTGGCGCACTTGACTCGTCGAGCGCGTGGCGTGTGGTCCCCAGGCGGTCCCCGCGGATACTGACAGTGCAGACCTCAGCGAAGGCCGACCGGCAGTGCGTCGTACGCAGCGACGGGCCAGGGCACGGGCGACGAGGAGTCCGCGGCGGCGTGGGACGCACACGTGCGGGCGGTCGAGGAGGCGGTGATCGCGGGGGCGCGGGCCGCGGTGGACTACCTGCAGGACTGGGCCGGGTACGCCCGGGGCGGTCACCATGGCGGGGGCGCCGGGCAGTGGATCGACGCGCACACGTTCGTCGTCGCGCAGTTCCTGCAGCACGACTCCCGCGACGGCGACCCGCAGCTGCACGTGTGTTACAGATCACGCTTGCGTCATGAGCACCCCCTGGCCCGCACCGATCCTGCGACAGCGGCAGAACGACCTCGGCTGGTTGGCGCTGTCGCCCCCGGAGGACCCACTCCGCATCGGTGTGACCGGCCGTACTAAGCAGGAAGCCGAAGCAACCTATGCCGCTCGCCGTGCTGCATGGCAGGAGCTTCGAGAGGGACGCAACGTCGAGGAGATGGATAGCCAATGACCGCCAACCGCGACCTCCACGCGCCGAGGAGAGAGGGACCGCCGTGAGCTATGGACATGCCGACAACCTCGCTGCGATAGCAGCCAGTGCTCCAGCGGTGGGCAGCGAGAGGCACAGGCCGCCGATCGACGCCCCGCTGTACCACCGGGATGACGTGCGCCGGATTCTGGCTGAGCGCGACATCGCCGCGCTCTACCGCGTCCTCAAGGACGCTGGGGTCACTCAGCGGCAGATCGCCGCCCTGACTGGCCAGTCACAGTCCGAGGTGTCGGAGATTCTCAAGGGTCGCCACGTCAGGGCCTATGACGTGCTGGTACGCATCGCCGAAGGGTTGGGCATCCCCCGCGAGTTCATGGGACTCAGCTACGGCGACAGTGCCACCTACGCTGAAGAGGTCACGGTCTCCGACCCACCGGAGGATGAGGACGTGCTCCGACGCGCTGTGCTCCTTGCCGCTCCGGTCGCAGTGTGGGGTCTGCCGTTGTTCGGCGAGATCCCCGAGCTGCCCGCACCACCGTGGGTGCCCAGTCCGCTCCCGTCCCGGCTCGGCATGACCGATGTGGTCCGGGTCGAGCACCAGACCGGGCTTCTGCGGACGCTGGCATACCAGCACGGCGGACACGCCGATGCCGCCCACGCCATCGCCACCCACGCCATGCGGCTCATGGCGGTGCCAGCCGAGGATCGTGTGAAGGCCAAGCTCGGTTCGGCGCTGGCGCGCCTGCACACCTTGGCCGGGTGGTGCTGTGCTGATTCACTGCTCGACGCGCACGCATGCCATCACTTCCGGCAAGCCCTGGAGCTGGCCAGTGAGAGCTACGAAATGGTCATCACGCTCCGGGTGGCGGGCAACACCGACCGGCTGCGTGGCCACCCGAACGACGCGCTCAAGCTCTACCAGCTTGCGCTGGTCAAGGCGTGGGACTTGCCGCGCGACGACCCGCAGACTGCGGTCCTGACATCGTGGCTACACGCCCAGTCAGCGCGGGCGTTCGCAGCCATGGGCATCGAGGACAAGGCCTGGTCCTCGCTGGCCGAGGCGCGTGACGGGTGGTACCCGCCCGGCGATCTTGCCCGCGCCGACTTCGACAGTCAGACCGCGCAAGTCCATCTGGACTTTGGTCGTCTCGACATCGCCGAACCGTTCGCGGCGGCTGCGGTGCAAGCATCGGACAACCAGCGCCATGTAGCAGGTGCTCTGGCCCTCACCACTCTCGCCGCCATCCACGTCAGGGCCGGAGAGCCTGACGGCATCCCGCTCGCCAGGAAGGCCATCGACCGGATCACCGTTCTCAGCTCACCTCGATCCCGCCAGCAGCTCCAGCCGCTAACAGCCGCGCTGGAAGCCCGGCCCGGTGGCGACGCGCGGGAGCTGGCCCGGATGGCCCGACAGGTCGCCACCACCCGGGGTGTGAACAGCGCGGGAGGCTGCCCGCTCCGCTAACGCTAGGGTTCCTACCGGTCACGCCGACGACGGGAGCGGAGAAGTAGCGAGGGTGGCAACTCTTGATTACGCGCTGCTCGCCGAGTACGCACGCATCGACGCAACTGGCCTGGCGACGATCGTCGGGGGCAGCTTCGATCGTGTCCGGGTGTCCGGCACTAGCGGAGTACAGAGCACGTATGTGGTACTGCGCGTCCTCCTCGATGAAGCGGAGGACGACACCTCGTTTGAAGTCTCCATCGAGCCTCCAAGCAAGACCTACTCTCTACAGGTCGCCGGTACGACATCACGCAACCCTGACGCTGTCCCCGTGGACGGTCGGCTTGGCGTCGTGGTAGTGATCGGCGCCAGCGTCCCTCTACCCGAGCCAGGACGTTACGTAGCGAAGGTGACCTTGGCGGGTCGGCATGTGCAAGACCTACCTTTCATGGTCGACTTCGCAGAGCAGTGACGGTTAGTGACCTTCATGCACGTTACGTACAGCCAGCACGCCAGGGACAGGATGTTAGAGCGTGCGATCACAGGCCAAGACGTGCAACAGTGTCTGGCAGCACCAGCGGTTACTTACCAGGGTCCGAACGGCAACATCGTCTACAGGGCGCAGGTCGAAGGCAGGATGCTCAAAGTCGTGGTGGCTCACGACAGGAACACCAGCTACGCCAAGCACGTCGTGACGGCAGCATGGGAGGGGTGACCGTGTCAGGCGCCGTAGTGTCCGTAAAGCTGGACCGTGATGCTGGAGCTGCCTATCTACGCCTAGGGACTAGCGGTGTGTCTCGCACCGTCGAATTCAGCGAAGACATATTCGTCGACCTAGATGCCATGGATGTCGTTGTTGGAGTCGAGCTTCTCGACCTCATAAGTTCGATTCCGATTGACGAGCTTGCCTCAAGGTTCCACATTCACAGCGAGTCCCTTCGTATTCTTTCGGCAGCTATCGACGCGGGGCTGCTGGATACAACGGTTGCATTCGCAGACGCGAATCGTCCGAGCGCGGTACCGTTTGGGACAGTGACCAACCGCCCCGAGGCGGCGCGCTTGCCACGGCGGGCGTCCACCTGACCGGTTTCCTTGAGAAGGGCGATGGCGCCGCGAACTCCCGGCACGCGGCCGCCGCGGTCTCCCGTGTCGGCGGCGCGTTCCGCGGCGGCTAAGGCGTGATGGAGCAGACAGCAGGTCGACCATGGTCAACGCCCATGCAGCGGAGTCCTCCTCACGATGTTCCCGAACGAGACCCGGCTCCCCGCCACCCTGGGCGGCGGGACCTACGTCGACTCGGGGTTCCAGGGCGTCGCCAGCTGGAAGTAGTTGCCGTCGGGGTCGGCGAAGGTGCACAGCAGCATCCCGCCGCCGCCCCCAGGTTCGTATGGCTCGGTGACGACTTCGGCACCGATGGCCTTGATGCGCTCGAACTCGCCGTTCACGTCGGGCGTCGCGAAGTTGAGCATGACCCGGGCCGGCTGCTGGCTCTTGCCCTTCACGTCGCTGTGGGGTCCGATGGCCAGGCTG
>DASQWR010000012.1:0-6396 GCA_035640155.1 Pseudonocardiaceae bacterium | reverse complement strand
GGCCCACCTCCCGAGGAGCCGCCGCCGGGGCCCCCGCAGCAGGCCTACGCGCGCTGGGCCGCCGAGGCGGCCCCGGTGACCGGAGTTCCCGAGCGGGCGCTGCAGGCCTACGCCTACGCACACACGGTCATCGCCGAGACGCAGCCCGGCTGCGGGCTCACCTGGGTCACCCTCGCCGGCATCGCCCACATCGAGTCCAACCACGGCCGGTTCCAGGGGCGCATGCTCGGGGAGGACGGGCGCCCGTCCACCCCGATCATCGGGATCCCGCTGAACGGTGGCCCGAACGCCCGCGCCATCGGCGACACCGACGGCGGCCAGCTCGACGGGGACCAGGTGTGGGACCGGGCGATCGGGCCTTTCCAGTTCATCCCGAGCAGCTGGGCCAGGTGGCGCAGCGACGGGGACGGAGACGGGGTCGGCGAGCCGCAGGACATCGACGACTCCGCCGTGGCGGCGGCCCGTTACCTCTGCGCCGGCAACCGCGATCTCTCCACCGGAGCGGGCTGGCAGCGGGCCATACTGTCCTACAACAACTCCGCGGCGTACGTGCAGAGTGTCTACGCGACCGCTGAGGGCTACGCGCGCGACGCGCAGGACTGAACCGGGCTGGTCCTCGCCGCCAACCGGGCTGGTCCTCTCCGCCGCTAGCCGGGCTGGTCCTCGCCGGTGGCCGCGAGCCGCATCCGCACCTCGTTGAGCGCTTCCTGATAGTCCGGGGTGGGGTGCATCGCGGCCGCCATCGCCAGCTGCGCCCGAGCCTCCTCCAGCCTGCTCTGCCGCTGCAGCGTGCGGCCCAGCACGAACCGGGCATAGTGGTCCGACGGGTTCTGCTCCAGCACCCGCAGGAACGCCTCCTCGGCCCGCCGCAGCTGCGCGGACTGCAGGTACGCGCGCCCGGCGAGCAGCTGGACGCTGGGGGCGTCGGGTTCGGCGTCGAGCACCGGCCGCAGCTCGCGCAGTGCCTCCAGCGGCCTGCGCTCCGAGACCAGCGACTCCGCGAGGCGGAACTGCTCGACGGTGTCCCCGGGGCGGTCGGCAGCGGTCATGGTCCGGCCAACGCTACGCGGCGGCGCGGCCTTCCACGAGGGTTGACAGTCCGGACGCGCGGTGCGGTGCGCGGGTCTGGCATCCCGCGTGCCTCCACCGGGTGAACAGGTGCCGCGGCTACGCTGCCAGGCACCCGCGTTTCCGGACGCACTCGTGTTCAGATACACCCGTTTCTGGCACGCCCGTGCCTCAAGCTCAACGGTGAGGAGAACCACCAGTGGCGGTGATCGAGCAAGTCGGTGCCCGGGAGATCCTGGACTCCCGCGGGAACCCCACCGTCGAGGTGGAGGTAGCCCTCGACGACGGCACCCTCGGGCGCGCCGCGGTGCCCTCGGGGGCATCCACCGGTGAGCACGAGGCCGTCGAGCTGCGTGACAGGGATGCCGGACGGTACGGCGGCTTGGGTGTGGAGACCGCGGTGCGCGCGGTTCTCGACCAGATCGGCCCCGAGCTCGTGGGTGTCGAGGCTGTCGAGCAGCGGGTGGTGGACCAGACGCTGGTGGACCTGGACGGCACCCCGGACAAGTCCCGGCTGGGTGCCAACGCCCTGCTGGGAGTCTCCCTCGCGGTGGCGAAGGCCGCAGCCGAGTCCTGCGGGCTGGAGCTCTTCCGCTACGTCGGCGGACCCAACGCGCACGTGCTGCCGGTGCCGATGATGAACGTCCTCAACGGAGGTGCACACGCCGACACCAGCGTCGAGGTCCAAGAGTTCATGATCGCGCCGATCGGCGCCGAGTCGTTCCGGGAGGCGCTGCGCCAGGGTGCCGAGGTCTACCACGCCCTGGGGTCGGTGATCAAGGGCAACGGGCTGTCCACCGGCCTGGGCGACGAGGGCGGGTTCGCACCCGACCTGCCCACCAACCGCGACGCGCTCGACCTGATCGCCACCGCCGTGGAGAAGGCCGGCTACGTGCTGGGCCGCGACATGGTGCTCGCACTGGACGTCGCCGCCACCGGGTTCTTCGCCGACGGCGCCTACACGTTCGAGAAGAGCAAGCGCAGCGCCGAGCAGATGTCGGCCTACTACGCCAACCTGCTCGCGTCCTACCCGCTGGTGTCCATCGAGGACCCGCTGGCTGAGGACGACTGGGACGGCTGGGTGGGCCTGACCGCCGAGCTGGGCGAACGCGTCCAGATCGTCGGCGACGACCTGTTCGTCACCAATCCGGACCGCCTGGACGAGGGCATCGAGCGCAAGGCCGCCAACGCGCTGCTGGTGAAGGTGAACCAGATCGGGACCCTGTCCGAGACGCTCGACGCGGTGACGCTGGCGCACTCCTACGGCTACCGGTGCATGGTGAGCCACCGATCCGGGGAGACCGAGGACACCACGATCGCCGATCTGGCGGTGGCCACCGGGTGTGGGCAGATCAAGACCGGCGCGCCCGCCCGCTCCGAGCGGGTCGCGAAGTACAACCAGTTGCTGCGCATCGAGGAGAGCCTGGGCGACGCTGCCCGCTACGCCGGCGACCTCGCCTTCCCCCGCTTCGCGTCGGATGCCTGATCTCGGATGGACGACCAGGGCGCGGACCCACGGCGCGGGCCGGGCAGCCGTGGGTCCGCGGCCCGGACACGTTCGGGGCGCGCGGGGGACCCTGGTGTAGCCGGGTGGCTCGGCGGCGCGTTCGGCGTCACCTCCCCGCGACGGGCTGCGGTGCTGGCCAGCGTGGTCGTGGCGCTCGCGCTGAGTGTGGCGGTGCCCCTGCAGAACTACCTGGCGCTGCGGGGCGAGCTCGCCGGGGCGCGGGTCGAGCAGGCGGCGCTGCGCGACCAGGTCACCGAGCTGGAGCGCCGCCGCGCCCTGCTGGAGAACCCCGACCACGTCGAGGCGCAGGCACGGGAACGACTGCGCTACGTCCGCCCCGGCGAGACCCCCTACATCGTCCAGTTCCCACCTTCCGGTGGGACATCGGCTGGGACATCCGCTGGGGCACCGGTCGGGGCCGCAGCCGCACCGGAACCGGGCGTCCCCTGGTACACCCGCCTGTGGCGTTCGATCACGGGGAACGGGGAGTGACCGGGCCGATCGGCGACGCGGACCGCGCCGCGGTGGCCGCCCAGCTCGGACGCCCCCCGCGGGGGGTGCGCACCGTCGCTCACCGGTGCCCGTGCGGGCAGCCGACCGTCGTGCAGACCCACCCCCGCCTGGCGGACGGGACGCCCTTCCCGACCCTGTACTACCTCACCTGCCGCCGGCTCACCGCGCAGGTGAGCACCCTGGAGGCCGCCGGGTTGATGCAGGAGATGACGGCGCGGCTGGCGCAGGACCCCGAGCTCGCCGAGGCGTACCGCGGCGCGCACGAGTCTTACCTCGCCGAGCGCGACGCGCTCGAGCCGCTCGGCACCGACGTCAGCGCCGGCGGGATGCCCGGGCGGGTGAAGTGCCTGCACGTGCACGTCGCGCACGCGCTGGCCCGCGGTCGGGGGGTCAATCCCTTAGGCGACGAGGTCGTCGCCCAGCTCGACGGCTGGTGGTTGCCGGGGCCCTGCATCTGACGCAGGCTTGAGCACTGGGTCCGACCACGGAGGTGGGCATGTCACGGGTGGCCGCGATCGACTGCGGGACGAACTCGATCCGTCTCCTGGTCGCGGACGTGACCGCCCGGGAGGACGGCGGCGTGTCGCTGCGCGACGTGCACCGTGAGCTGCGGATCGTGCGGCTCGGCCAGGACGTCGACGCCACCGGACGGTTGGCTCCCGAGGCTCTCGCCCGGACCCGCGCGGCGCTCATCGACTACGCGGCCGTGGCGCGGCGGGCCGGCGTCGAGCGGATCCGGATGGTGGCGACCTCGGCCACCCGCGACGCTACCAACCGCGGAGACTTCTTCTCGATGGTGCGCGACATCCTCGGCACCGAGGCCGAGGTGATCAGCGGCGACGAGGAGGCCCGACTGTCGTTCACCGGCGCCGTCGGTGACCTCGACCCGGCGGACGGGCCGTTCGTCGTGGTGGACGTCGGCGGCGGTTCCACCGAGGCGGTGCTGGGGGAGTGGGACGGTGTCCGTGCAGACGTGCAGGCGGCGCGCTCGGTCGACGTCGGCTGTGTCCGGATCACCGAGCGGCACCTGCGGGCCGACCCGCCCTCGGAGGAGGACGTCGGTTCCGCCGAGGCGTTCGCGAAGCAGGCCCTGGCGGATGCGTTCGCCCAGGTGCCGGTGGAGCAGGCGGGCACCTGGGTCGGGGTGGCGGGCACCGTCACCACGCTCTCGGCCATCGCCCAGGAGCTGCCCGAGTACGACGCCGAGCGCACCCACCTCGCCCGCCTCTCGCTGGACCAGCTCCGCGACACCACCGCAGCTCTGCTGGCGTCCACGCATGACGAGCGCGCCGGCAACCCGGCGATCCACCCCGGCCGGGTGGACGTGATCGCCGGGGGAGCGGTGATCGTCCGGGTGTTCGCCGAGGAGCTGCACGCCCGCGCCGGGATAGACGAGCTCGTGGTGAGCGAGCACGACATCCTCGACGGCATCGCCCTCGGCCTCGCCTGATCCGCCCCCGTCCAGCACCCGCACGAGGCCGGGGTGCGCAACCAGCTGTAGCTGCGGCAGGCAATACGCTGCGCGCCGTGGCACGAGGAAACAAGCGCCGGCCGCAGCGGGCGGCGAAGCGCAAGCGGACGGACACCAGGTCCCAGCCTCGGAACTCGGAGCGCCGGAGCAGGACGGACCGCGAACCTGACCTGATGGCCGACGTGCGGGCCGCGCTCGCCGGTGACCATCCGCTCGACCTGCTCGGCCTGGTGAGTTCGGTGCTCGCAGCGCTCGACCCCCGGCGGCGCAGCCCGTTCGAGCCCATCCCGGCGCAGGAGTCGATCACGGTCGAGGAGCTCGTGCAGTCGTTCATCGACATCGAGCTCCCGGAGACCTCCGCGCTGCTCGCGGTGATCGCCGAGCTGGCCGGCGACGACGTCACGCGCGCGCGGATCCGGCGCGCGCTGGCCAGCAGACCCCAGGTACTGCCGCGATGGCTGCAGCAGCTCGCCGATACCGAGGTCAAACCCGCGGTGGAGCTGGTCCACGTACTCGGCGACGGCGACAACGTCATGGTCGGCGTCACGCTCCCGGACGGTCACGAGCTGTCCGTCATGGTCTACATCGACCACAACCTCGGGACCGTGGTCAAGGACGCCTTCGTCGTTCCCGAACCGCTGGCGGCGCTCACCGAGCTCATGGTCGCCAGCGCGGAAGGCCCCGACACCGCCTGGCACGAGCTGGGTGCCGCTGACGCGCGGGCCCGGATCATCGACGCGGTCCGGACCGGCGCGATGATGTTCCCGCCGCTGGAGTCCGACACCTGGCCGGCGTGCCGCCCGCTGGTCGAATGGGCGACCCGGCTCCTCCCCGAGGGAGGTACCGGCTACCAGCGGCCCAAGTGGGACGCCGACGACCGCGACCTGCTCGCACAGCGGTTCCTGGACTCACCCTACGGCGCCGCCCTCGACGAGGATCAGCGCGATCTGTTGGACTCGGTGCTGTGGTTCGGCACCGACTACGGGCCCGGCGACCCGCTGCGGTGGAGCCCCGTCGCCGTGGAGATCCTGCTGGCCGACTGGCTCCCCCGCAAGATCGTCGCCGAGGCCGGCTACCTCGCCAAGGCACCGGACCTGCTGCGGGCGTTCATCCGTTACTGCCACGCCGAGCGCGGCATCCGCCCCGAGCTCACCGCCGACACCCTCGCGGCCGTCGACGAGTACGAACCCGACTACCAGCGCGTCATCCGCACTGCGCGCCCGCAGGGACCGGCGGCACTACTCGCCGCCATGGGCGTCCTCGATCCCGAACTGGCGATCGAGCCCGACCCCGGGCCGTCCGATTATCCGGAGATCATGCTCGACACGCTGCGCCGCGCGGTCGGCGGCGACGAGGTTCTCGACACGCTCGACGACCGCCCGCTACCCGACGAGCCCTTCGGTTGGGACAGCATCCCGCCCGACGTCCATGACCGCGTCGGTGAGGTCGTCACGCTGGTCGACCGGTGCTGCGACGAGCTGCTCGACCAGGAGTACCGCACCGCCTGCCGCCGGTTCCTCGCGACCGCCGCGGCCGGCGACCCCGAAATCTTCCGCCGCCGCGGCCGCCCCGACACCGCGGCCGCGGCGGTGTGCTGGGTCATCGGCAAGGCCAACGACCTGTTCCTCCCCGGGTCCGGCGGCATGATGGTCAAGGACCTCACGGCCCACTTCGGGGCGCCAGGCAGCGTCTCGCAGCGGGCCGGGGTCCTGCTGCGCGCCGTGGGTCTCCACGAGCCGCACTACGGCCGTGTCGACCTGGGCACCCCGCGCTACCTCACTGCCGAGCGCCGACGTCGCATCCTCGCCGCCCGTGATCGCTACCGGGCGATGCAGGA
>DASQWR010000011.1:0-45454 GCA_035640155.1 Pseudonocardiaceae bacterium | reverse complement strand
ACGGTCGGGCAGTCGATCAGCACCGCCTCGGCCACCGCCAGCGCATCCGGCAGCGCCTCGAGCCGACCGGTCAACGGCACCAGCCGGGCGGCGGCGGGTGCGGGGCGGACGAGCAGCTTGTGCAGCAGGAAACCCGGGTTGGCGGTTGTTCACGCGCTGCTGCAGACCGAGGACTACTCGCTCGGCGTGACCACCGGCGGCGGCCGGGTCCGGCCGGACCACGACGAGCGCACGGTGAGCCTGCGGATGGAACGGCAGCGTCGGCTGTCCAACGATACCGAGCCACTGGGGCTGACCGCGCTGATCGAGGAGTCCGTGCTGGACCGCCCGATCGGCAGCGCCGCCACCATGCGGGCACAGCTCGAGCACCTGCTCTCGATGGCCGAGCGGGACAACATCGAGGTGCTGGTGCTGCCCACCGCACTCGGGCTGCACGACGGCCTGGTCGGTGAGTTCACCCTGCTGGACTTCGCCGCCGCCCAGTCCATCGTGTATGTGGAGATCGTCAATGGGGCGGTCTACGTGCAGGATCAGCAGCAGGTCGCGGGGTATGCTCGGATCGTCGACCGACTTCGCGCGGCCGCCCTGTCGCCGGCACGCACCGCTGAGGCGATCCGGTCGCGCCTGTCGGCATTGAGCTGACCATCGGAGGAACCCATGCCGACCGCGAAGCGCCGCGTGGGGTGGCGCAAGTCGAGCTACTCGAGCCAGCAGAACGGCTGCGTCGAGGTCGACCTCACCAGCGCGGGCGCTCGAATCAGGGACACCAAGATCACCGACAGCCCGGTGATCGCCTTCACCGCCGAGCAGTGGGCGGCCTGGCTGGCCGAGGTCACCGCCGATCACCTCACGGGTACCAACGGCGCGGTCACCGTCACCACGGCGCCCGACACCTGGACCGTGCGCTCTGTCGCCACCGGCGCCACCCTGGTCTTCGACGAGAACGAGTGGACCGCCTTCCGCCTCGGCGCCACCGACGGCGAGTTCGACCCCTCCCGCTCGCCGGAGTTCGCCTCGACCTGATCAGGGTCAGCGCTCCCACACCGTGCGCTGGCCTCAGGTGACGAGCCGGGCGATGGCTGTCGCGAACGCGTCCAGATCGGACAGCCCGGTGGCGAGCGCGTCGTGCACACGGCGGTCGTCGATCTCGTCGTATACGTGGACCAGGCGGTTGCGGAGCCCAGCGAGACCGCGAAGCCGTCCCGCCAACTCCTCATCGATGACCTTGTGCTCGTACAGCACGGTGAATGCGTCACCGAAGTCGCGCGGCGCGCGCCATCCCTCCGAGGCGATGATGTGGTTGGCCAGGTCGATGCACGTCTGGGCTGAGACCTGGACGAGGTAACGACCGGCGTACACCTCACCGCGGAGGTACTCGGTGATCGGCAGTTCGCGTAGTCGCCGCAGCTCACCGAGGTACGTGCCGAGGGTCTCGAGCCGTTCGTGCAGCCGGTCGAGGTCAACCATCGAGGCCTCCCGCGGCGACCCGTTGCAGGAAACGACGTCGATGCGCGTCCAGGGTGGGACGGAAGTCGAAGTACTCGCTCCGCGTTCGGACCTCGAAGGCCACCCGAGCGGGTTCGTCGACGCTGAACAGGAGCTGCCCCTCCTGCACGATCCGTCCCTTGAGCCGCACGGGTGCCCGGTCGAGGTCGACGAGGTCGACGGCGGGAACGTCCAGCGCGCTCGCCAACGCCTGCGCCAGTGCCACCTCCTCGAGCAGGCGCAGGGGACGCTTCACCTTGATCCCGACATCCGCGTCGCTGCCCGTGCCGTGCCTACCTGTGGCGCGCGACCCGAACAGGTACGCGAAGGTGACACCCGCTCCGGTGAGCGCAGCGTTCACGGACGACAGGTTCATCGCCACCGAGAGTACGGCCCGAGCCGGTACCGATCGACATCACGCGCCGAGAGTGTCACTAGATCTTGATCTTCCGCTGGACCGTGCAGGCACCGTCGGTTTGAACCTCTAATTTTGAGTTGGTAGTTGCCTCGGTCACCTCGCTGTCGCCGGTCAGTCATGCTCCGGCGCGCCGGTGAGGCGGTGCTCCGCGGCGCTCACCGCCTCGGCGAGCAGTCGGCGGACGTGCCCGCCGCGGGCGTGGTAAACGACACGGCGGCCGTCCCGACGGGTGGCGACGAGACCGGTCAGGCGCAGCTTCGCCAGGTGCTGTGACACCGCTGGCCGGGCAACCCCGACCGCGCGGGCGAGAGTCGTCACGTCGTACTCCCCGCCGCAGAGCCGCCACAGCATGGCGAGCCGGGTCGGGTCGGAGAGCATGCGGAACGATTCGGCCGCAGCGTGCACGGTGGCACCTGATGGCTGCTGCTGCCATCGCTTGACGGTCACATCGTCGTCGGATGCGTACATGAGGACCTATGATGCCACGATGCAACAGCCTGAGTCGGCGCACGGCCACGGCCACGGTCATGGGCACGCGAGCGGAGCCGCGCGGTGGGTCCGGCGCCTTAGGCACCTGATCACTCCGCACAGTCACGACGCAGCGGACCGGCTGGACTCCGTGCTGCAGTCGAGCCGGCGGGGCATCCGGGCGCTGTGGATCTCGCTCGGTGTGCTGGGGGCCACCGCATTGGCGCAGGCGTTCGTGGTGGTGCTCTCGGGCTCCGTCGCGCTGCTGTCCGACACCGTGCACAACGTGGCCGACGCGCTCACCGCGGTGCCCGTCGGCATCGCGTTTCTGCTGGGGAGTCGCGCCCCGACCCGCCGCTTCACCTACGGCTTCAGTCGCGCGGAAGACGTCGCGGGCGTGATCGTGGTGCTGGTGATCGCCGCCTCGGCCGTGGCGGCGGGGATGCAGTCGGTGCGGCGACTGGCGGACCCGGTGGACGTCGGCTACCTGGGGGCCGTCGCGGTCGCCGCGGTGGTGGGCTTCGTCGGCAACGAGATCGCCGCGCAGGTCCGGATCCGCACCGGGCGGGCGATCGGGTCCGCGGCGCTGGTCGCCGACGGCATGCACGCCCGCACGGACGCGCTCACGTCGCTGGCCGTGCTGCTGTCCGCGGGCGGCGCGGCGCTGGGATGGCAGCTGGCCGACCCGATCGTCGGGCTAGCGATCACCGTGGCGATCGCGGTGGTGACCTGGGGGGCGGCCCGTGAGGTGCTGGCCCGCCTGATGGACGCGGTCGACCCGGAGCTGGTGGACTGGGCACATGAGGCGGTCGCCGGCACCGAGGGGGTCACCAGCGTGGACAGCGTGCGACTGCGTTGGATCGGGCACGCGCTGCGTGCCGAGGTGGAGCTGACGGTGCCGGGGCGGCTGTCGCTGGAGGACGCCCACCGCGTCGCCCACGCCGCCGAGGACCGGCTGCAGGATGCCGTGCCGAAGCTCGACAGCGCGATCGTGCACGCCCATCCCGACGCCGCCCCCTGAGCACGGGCGACAGCCGGCCAGTGTGGTCTGCGGATCTGCCGCGCGCACAGGCGCGACGTGCTGTCAGCTACCCCCAGCAAGAACTCGGCCGGTGGGAGTCAACTCAGCCGCGGCCTCGGCGTCCAACCGGGCGCCGAGGCGGTCGAAGCAGACCCGGGCGTGGGCCAACTCGAGCCGGGCCTCGTCGGGTTGGTCGGCGCGGTCCAGCGCGGTGGCCAACAGCACCCGGGCCCGGGCGCTCTCGTATGGCGAGCCGGCGTCTCGCCAGAGCGACACGCTGCGACGCAGCGGACGCAGCGGGTCGTCCTCGCCGGCGGCCAGCGCCACCGCACCGCGGGCGGCCTCGGATGCCGCGAGCAGCGCCTTGCTGCCATAGGTCTGGGCCGACTCGGCCAGCTCGGCCGCGGCGTGGCGGGCGGTGTCGAGATCGTCGACGGCCAGCGCGATGGTCACCTGCTCGGGAAGGAGCCGGGTGCGGTCCAAGCGGTCCCAGCCCTCACCGGCCAGCGCCGAATTGACCGACGCGGCTGCTTCGGTGGGCCGGCCGTGCAGCAGCTGCAACCGGGCTCGACCGGGCAGCGGGCTGGCGCCCAGCTCCTCAGCCTTGTCGAAGGCCACCTCGGCTTCAGCGAGGTCACCGATCCGCAGCCGGATCTCCCCGATACTGGCGAAGGCGAGGCCGACGTGGGTGAGATCGAAGCACTGCGTGCCGGCACACGCCCGGCGGGCCTCCTGCTCGGCGAGCACCCATGCGCCGCGGCCGACCATGACCCCGATGCGGTGGGTCTCGCAGTCACCGGGGAAGCTGTTCAGCCCGGTGCGCACGAAGCAGCCCTCGATGGCTTCGGTCCACTCGTGGGCTCGCCGGTAGTCGCCAAGCTCGTAACAGATTCTGATGGTCTGGCAGAAGATCTGCGCGGTGGCAGTCTGCGGAAGGTCCCCGCTGACGGCCATCGCCATCCCCTCGTCCAGCAGGGCCAGTCCCTCTGCCACCCGCCCGCGACGGATGAGCACCACGCCCTGGAGCACCATCCCGATGGCCTGCAGCTCCGCAACGCCGTGGCGAGCTCCCACCTCGTATGTGGACTCGGCGGCGGCCCGAGCCGCCTCGTGGTCACCGGCCCCCAACGCGAACAGCGTGGTCACCCAGGTCAGGTAGCCGTGCTCGGTGCAGTCGGGCTCGGCCTCGAGCAGCCGCTGCGCGCGATGAAACCAGTCACTGGCTACCGCGACCTGATGGACACCTCCGTGATGCATCGCGAGCCAGATGGCGGTCACGGCGGCCCGACGGTGGTCGTCGGCCTGCAGGAAGGCCTGGTGCGCGCGCTGCCGCGCCCCCAGCGACTCCCGATACCGCCCCAGCCAGCACGCCGCCTCGGCCAGGCCGTCGAGGTCCTCCGCGGCCAGTGGCGCCGCCCGGTCCGCGGCGGACAGCAGCTCGAAGGAGCGCTGCCAGTCGTGCGCGGCCAGCGCAGCTCGGGCGGCCGGCAGCCGTCTTTCCGGATCAGACGCCTCCGCCGGTACGGACGGCGCCATCGGCTCCCGCACGGGTTGTCGATCGAGCGGCCACCGATCCAGGTCGGGGCGCTGGGCAAGCACAGCCTCGTGCAGCCGGACCAGCTCCGGGCTGGGCTCGATGCCGAGCTGCTCCGCGAGCTGGGCGCGCAGCCGGGTGTACGCGGCGAGCGCCTCGGCTCGGCGCCCGCTGGCGTACAGGGCGCGGATCAGCAGGGACCACAGTCGCTCGCGCGGCGGCTGCTCAACCACCGCTCGGCTCAGCTCGCCGCACAGCTCCGCGTGCCGACCGAGGAGAAGGTCGGCCTCCGCGCGGTCCTCCAGGGCAGTGAGGCGGAGGTCGGTGAGCCTGGTGATCTCGGCTTGGGCGAACAGCTCGAAACCGAACTCAGCCAGCGGCTCGCCGCGCCACAACGCCAGGGCCCGCCGCAGCGCGCTGGCCGCCCACTCCGGGTCCAACCGCAGGGTGTCGCGACCTTCGCCGGCGAAGCGCTCGAACCGCACAGCGTCGACGGCCTCCGGTGCCACGGCCAGCGAGTAGCCTTGACCGCGGGTGCGCAGCATCCCGTCCTGAGCCTGAGCGGCGCGACCGGGTTCGAGTGCCCGGCACAGGTGGGAGACGTAGGTCTGCACCGTGTTCGCGGCGGTGGCCGGTGGTTCGGCCCCCCAGAGCACCTCGCTCAACCGGTTGACCGAGATCACCTCGTTGGCGTGCACCACGAGCACGGCCAGCAGCAGCCGCTCCTTGGTGCTGGAAACCTCGATGCAGCGGTGGTCGTCCAACACCTCCAGCGAGCCGAGGATCCCGAATTCCATCAAGTTTCTTCCCTGAACTCCATCAAGTCTCGGCCTCTCCGATGCACCGTTCAGTGGTTCTTCAGTCGCTCTCCAGCCGTGTCATCCACACTGCCGCGCCTCTCATATCACAGGAGGCATCTATCGGCGAGAGCTCGAGACGCAGGTGACAGCAAGTGGACCCGAACGAGCGAGCTGGTATGGGGGTCGCGGCACCCCTTCCCTGCGGTGGCGAGCTGGTGGTCGACCGCGGGCAGGCCGAGCGGGTGGTTGCGGTCGCCGGTGCGCTGGCCGAGATGGGGGTGCGTTCCGAGGAGCGGGTGCTGATCATGCTGCCGGATGGACCTGTTTCGTCGAGGCATTCCTCGGCGTGCTGCGTCGGGGCGGGGTGCCGTTGCCGGTGAACCCCCTGCTGCCGGTGGATGGGTCGGAGGGGATCTGGGTCGCCGTCCTACGGTTGGACCAGGCGATCTCTCGTGCCGTGCAGGCATTCAAGTCTGCGCCACATGCAGTACTTCCAGAGTAGCTGTCTGAAAGCATGCAATCGCGCAAGTTCGGGAATCCCGAGTCCGTGATGTTCCTACTCACCCGTCCCACGCTGGAACTGGACAAAGAAACGGCGCCCTCAATGGCCGCCGAGGATTATCGGCCATCGTAACGCTGACGTAAAGAGGTTGTCATCGGGCGGCAACAGATCGTTTCTACCGTCCTGGGATGCGCCTTTCGTCACGTGATCAGGACAAGCTCCTGACGTTCATGGCCGCCGAGGTGGCTCGCCGGCGCCGCGAGCGTGGGCTCAAGCTCAACCATCCGGAGGCCGTCGCGCTCATCTCCGCCGAGCTCATGGAGGGTGCGCGGGACGGGCGGTCAGTGGCTGACCTGATGGCCTTTGGGACCACCATTCTCGGTCCGGAGGATGTCATGGACGGCGTGCCGGAGATGATTCCCGAGGTGCAGGTCGAGGCGACGTTTCCCGACGGCACCAAGCTGATCACCGTCCACGGCCCGATCGTCCCAGCCGCAACCGGCGAACAGGCAGCCGGCGAGCAGGTTCCGCCGGCTGCGGGAGGAGGTGGCGCGATGGTTCCCGGCGCGATGCTGCCGGCCGACGGGCCGCAGGTCGAGCTGAACACGGGACGCGAGACGGTGACGGTGACGGTCGCGAACACCGGCGACCGCCCGGTTCAGGTGGGAAGCCACTTCTGCTTCTTCGAGGTCAACCGCGCGCTGCGGTTCGACAGGAGCCTCGCCTACGGGATGCGGCTGGACGTTCCGGCGGGCACCTCGGTGCGTTTCGAGCCTGGTGACGAGCGCGAGGTACGGCTGGTGTCGCTCGCGGGACAGCGGGTGGTACGGGGCCTCAACGGTCTGATCGACGGCGCGCTCGATGATCCCGACGTCCAGCAGCGTGCGTTCCAGCGGGCCCGGGAGCTCCATTTCATGGAGGCTCCGCGGTGAGCGGGCTCAGCCGGGTCCGGCACGGCGCCCTCGTCGGCCCGACCACCGGCGACCGGGTCCGTCTGGCGGACAGCGAGCTCGTCGTGGAGGTCGAGCGGGATCTGACGATCGCCGGTGAGGAACCGGTCTTCGGCGGCGGGAAGACGATCCGCGACGGCATGGCTCAGGGACCTCTCACCCGTGAGGCCGGCGCGCTCGACCTGGTGATCACCAATGCACTGGTCATCGAGCACTGGGGAATCGTCAAGGCCGACATCGGGATTCGTGACGGCCGCATCGCCGGCATCGGCAAGGCCGGCAACCCCGACATCATGGACAGGGTCACACTGCCGGTGGGCGCCGCCACCGAGGTGATCGCCGGCGAAGGCAGCATCGTGACCGCCGGCGGCATCGACAGCCACATCCACTTCATCTGCCCGCAGCAGGCCACCGAGGCCATCGCCTCCGGCGTGACGACCATGCTCGGCGGCGGCACCGGCCCCGCGGCCGGCACCAACGCGACGACCTGCACCCCCGGTGCATGGAACATGCATCGGATGCTCGAGGCCGTCGAGGCGCTGCCGCTGAACTTCGGCTTCCTGGGCAAGGGCAACTCCTCCAACCCGGCCGCGTTGCGCGAGCAGATCGCGGCGGGCGCGTTCGGGCTGAAGCTGCACGAGGACTGGGGCACGACCCCACAGGCGATCCGTACCTGCCTGTCGGTCGCCGACGAGTTCGACGTGCAGGTGGCGATCCACACCGACACCCTCAACGAGGCGGGGTTCCTCGAGGACACCCTCGCGGCGTTCGAGGGGCGAACGGTGCACACCTACCACACGGAGGGCGCCGGCGGCGGCCATGCCCCGGACATCATCCGGGCCTGCGGGCAACCCAACGTGCTGCCCAGCTCGACCAACCCCACCAGGCCTTACACCGTCAACACCGTCGACGAGCATCTCGACATGCTGATGGTCTGCCACCACCTGAGCCGCGACGTGCCGGAGGACGTCGCCTTCGCGGAGAGCCGGATCCGGGCGGAAACCATCGCCGCCGAGGATGTGCTCCACGACCTCGGCGCATTCAGCATGATCTCCTCGGATTCGCAGGCGATGGGGCGCGTCGGTGAGGTGTGGATACGGACCTGGCAGACGGCCGACAAGATGAAGCGCGAGCGCGGGCCGCTGGACGGGGACCCGGACCGCCACGACAACGAGCGGGTGAAGCGCTACGTCGCGAAGGTGACCATCAACCCTGCCCTGACACACGGCATCGCCGGAGAGGTGGGCTCGGTGGAGCCGGGCAAGCTCGCGGACCTGTGCCTGTGGAAACCGGCGTTCTTCGGGGTCAAGCCCGAGGTCGTGCTCAAGGGCGGCTTCATCGCCTACGCGCAGATGGGCGACGCCAACGCCTCGATCCCCACCCCCGAGCCGGTGCTGCCCCGGCCGATGTTCGGCGCTCACGGCTGTGCTGTGGCGGCCACCTCGGTCACCTTCCTGTCCAAGGCCGCCATGGAGGCTGACGTGGCCGGGTGGCTGGGACTGCGGAAACGGGTGGCGCCGGCCAGCGGCACCCGCATCCTCGGCAAGGCCGACATGGTGCGCAACGACCTGCTGCCCGACATCGAGGTGGACCCCGAGACCTACCAGGTGCGCGTGGACGGCGAGGTGCTGAGCTCTCGGCCGGCTACCGAGCTGCCGCTCGCGCAGCGTTACTTCCTGTTCTGAGCAGCCATGAGCACCCCGACGACGTCCCGGTCGCTGCTGCCACTGTTGCAGCTGTCCGACAGCGCCTTTCCGACCGGCTCGTTCAGCCATTCGCTCGGGCTGGAGGGGCTGGTGGCCGCGGGTCTGGTGCGCGACTCCACGGGCCTGGAGGCCGCGGTGGCCGAGCACCTCGGCGCGCTCGCGACCTCCGACCTGCCCGCGCTGCGGGGAGCGGCCGAGGCCTGCTCGCTGCAGCATCTGGTCGCGCTCGACCACGCCCTGGCGGCCACCCGGCTCGCGCGCGAGCAGCGCAGCGCCAGCGCTGCCATGGGACGCGGACTGCTGGACAGTGCCGACGCGCTCGGACTCGACGACTCCCGGCTCGGCGCCTACCACCAGGCCGTCCGCGCCCGGACGGCGCCCGGCGGGCACGCGATCGCCTACGGTGTGGTCGCCACCGCGATGGGTGCCCCGGTCCGCGATGCGCTGCACGCCTACGCCTACACCGGCTGCGCTGCGTTCGTGGCCGCCGGGCAGAAGCTCCTGCTGCTCGGCCAGCGGGGCGCCCAGCGCATCCTGTTCGGCCTGCACTCCCGCATCTCGGCGGCGGTGGACACCAGCAGGCACGTGGACCCGGCCAAGCCGTTCGCCTTCGCCCCACTCCTGGAGATCGCGTCCATGGCCCACGAACGGCAGACCAGCAGGATGTACATCTCATGACCGCGCTCAAGCTCGGAGTCGGAGGGCCGGTCGGGTCGGGAAAGACGGCGCTCGTCGCGGCTCTGTGTCGACGGCTGAGCGGGGAGCTCGAGATTGCGGTCGTGACCAACGACATCTTCACCCGGGAGGACGCCGAGTTCCTCATCGCCGCGGCTGTGCTGCCCGAAGGTCGCGTCGCCGCGGTGGAGACCGGGGGATGCCCGCACACCGCGATCCGGGACGACGTGTCGATGAACCAGGTGGCGGTGCAGGACCTGCAGGAGCGTTTCCCGGACCTGGACCTGGTGCTCGTCGAAAGCGGCGGGGACAACCTCGCCGCGTCGTTCAGCCCCGACCTCGTGGACGCATCGATCTACGTAGTAGATGTCGCCGGCGGCGACAAGGTGCCCCGCAAGGGCGGGCCCGGCGTCACTCGCTCCGAGTTGCTCGTGATCAACAAGGTTGACCTGGCCGAGCTGGTGGGTGCGGACCTGTCCGTGATGGACCGCGACGCCCACCGCCTGCGACAGGGCGCACCGGTGGCCTTCACCTCGGTGCTGCACGGCAACGGGATGGAAGAGGTGGTCACATGGGTCCGGACGGCGGTTCGGCAGCGCTGGTGGCCGACCGCGGCCTCGACGCTGCGGGGGGACGGTCAGCACCACCACCACGGCGAGCACGACTGAGCGGCCAGCACGGCACCTGCGCGGTGCGGCTAGCCCGGCACGGGGCGGCGACCGTCGTGGTGCGCAGGTTCGCGACCCAGCCGTGGGGCGCGGTACAAGCCACCCGCCCGGACGCGTCCGGCATGCCCGAGGTCCAGCTGACGAACCCAGGAGGGGGCGTCCTCGGCGGTGACCACCTCGACCTCGAGGTCACCCTGGAGCCGGCCGCGCGGGCAACGGTCTGCACGCAAGGCGCCACCAAGGTCTACCGCGGAGCGCAGGCCGTGCAGCTGACCCGGCTGTCCGTCGCCTCCGGAGCCGTGCTCGAGTACGTTCCGCACCACGTCATCCCCTTCGCGGGGGCGCGGTGGTGCCAGCACACAGTCATCGAGCTGGCCCCTGACGCCGGACTGCTGGCGTGGGATGCGTGCGCTGCCGGACGGGTTGCCCGCGGCGAGCGCTTCGCCTTCGACGGGTTGTCGGCGCGAACGGCGGTGCTGCGCGACGGTGTGCCGCAAGCCGTCGACGGATGGGAGCTCGGTGGCGGCGGGGAGCCCTTCGGGGGGTTCTCCTACGTCGCGACCGCGTACGTCGCCGCGCCGGGCGACCTCGCAGCGCTCGCTGAGAGGCTGCACGCGGCCGTGGTCGGCATCCCCAGCACGCTGGCCTCGGCCAGCACCCCCACCAGCGGTCTGGTGGTCGTGCGGGTGCTGGCCCACGCCGCCCCGGCACTGGCACGCGCCCTCCGGACCGTCCGCTCGGCCGGGCGAGCCGCGCTCCAGCTCGGTCCCCCGCCCCGGACGTTGCCGTGAACACGGTCCACCCGTCCTCGTCGACGGGGTGACGTCGCGGTGGTCGAGGTGGCTCGAGTCCCGCCCGTGCTCGACTTCGTCGACTACAACCTGCGCGGGGTCGGCCAGGTCGTGTTCATGAACAACCCGATCACCGGCCTGCTGATCCTCACCGGCCTGTGGCTCACCTCCGCAGCGCTGACCCGACTGCTCACAGCGACGCTCGGGTGGTATGGGACGGGGTGGTGTGGAACGAGGTGGTCTGGAACGGCTCGAGGTGAGCGGTCGAGGTGCCCAGGCCGGTGGGACCGCCGAACGGCTGGGTCCCGGCTGGGGGGTGGTGTCGCAGTTCGGACTCCTCGTATCGGTGACACCCCTCATGCCAGGTGAGGATCCCGGCCAGCCAGTCCTGCAGCTCCTCGGCATACCTGGTCAGCGTGCTGCGCGCGTCGGCGTCCAGGTCGAAGTCGTCGAACAGGGCCGGCAGCTCGGTGGAGACGACATGCTCGAACTGGCGCATCCGGGCGGTCATCAGGTCGTTGACGACGCCGAGGGCACGGGGAAGGTCGCAGTCGAGAAAGTTTTGGACGACGAGGATGCAGTTGTGGATCTCGCCCTCGAACTGGATCTCCTTCTGGTAGGAGAAGACGTCGTTGAGCAGGCAGGCATAGTCCGCTGCCGAGCTCTCCAGCGCCCTGATCGGCCGGGTCCGGTAGATCTCGGCTGGCACCGTCTGCCCATGGGCCAGCCGGGACAGGCTCATCGTGAGATCCGAGCCGAACGTCTTGCGGCGCATCTCGATGTAGTCGACCGGATCAGGAATACGGTTCTGCATCTGGTTGGCGAGCTCCCACAACCAGCTTCCGGTCATGTCCTCGATGGCGGTGCGGAACGCGCGCCGCGCGCTCACGGTCATGGGACCCGCGGTGCGAGACCACAGGTCATCCAGGCCGCGTTCCAGCGCGTTCACCGGGAGTGGGGTGACGGTGGAACCCACTGGGGACTCCACCGGCATGAACTGTGACAGCCGCTCGTTGCTCGCCTTCGCGCCGACCATGTCGTGCGTGCGCCCGAAGACCACCGGGTAGTAGTCGTCCCCGTAGGTTCCCCAGGTGAGCCAACCCGTGCTCAGGTTCAGCTCGTCGGCAGACGCATCCGGGTGGATCCCGGCCGCGCACAGCGCGAAGTCGAACGCCCTGAGCTTGTGCCGGTCCCAGATGCCGGAGCCGGGAACGCCGGGCAGCGAGTCCAGCATCCCCATCCGCTGTCCCCACTCCATCATGTGGTGGCGGGCGGCCGGCAGGTGGGGGCTCAGCCGGGTGGTGAACGGCATGTAGAAATCGGGGCGGGGCACCTGCCCGACGACCTGGTACGGGACGTGGGTGTAGCTCCTGAGCCGCTGCGGCGCCGACGCGACCAGGGACAACGGGATGCGGGCCGCCGAGGTGCCCAAGCCCGTCGGGCCGCCCAGCACGCTGCGTTCGATGGGGGAATCGTTCGCACGGTCGTTCATGTAGCGGCTCGACTGCATGTGCCACTCGTGACCGCCCGCCTGCCAGTCCTGAAGTCCCTTCACGTAGGCGATGACGTCCAGGCGGGACTTCGGGTCCACGCCGTGCTCCTCGAAGAGCGGGGGCACTTCGGTGAGGGCGGTGTGCTCGAACTGCTGCAGCCGGGAGGTGAGCAGGTCGTTGACGGTATCGGCGGCCTGCTGGGTGTCGCAGCCGAGGAAGCGCTCGAAGACCAGCACGCCGTTGTTGAGCTCACCTTCGTCCTCGACCTCGCGCTGGTAGGAGAAGAGGTCGTTGCGCAGGTGCACCCCGTCGGAGAAGGTGTCCCGCACCACCTGCATCGGCCGGGTGGCGGCGATCCCGGCCGGGACCTCGGCACCCGCGGCGTGTTCGACGAGGTTGGCCGACCACGGTGCGCCGCCGACCTTGCGCCGCATCTCGACGTACTCGATGGGGTTGGGGATACGGCTCTCATTGATGTTGGCGAGCTCCCACAGAGACTCGTCGAGGAGGTTCTTGGTGCTTTCGGCGAACCGGTGCCGCCAGTCCGTGGACATGGTCGGGATGGTGCGGGTCCACAGGTCGGCAAGACCGCGTTCCACCGGGTTGGTCGGTGTCTCGGTGATCGCGCCGTCGGCTGGCATGAAGGCCCGCAGCCGGTCCAGGTACTCCTTGGCACCGGCCAGATCGCGGGTGCGCTTGTAGAGCTCGAGGAAGTGGTCGTCGAAGTAGAACACCCAGACGTACCAATCGGTGATCAGGTCAAGCTCCGGACCTGATGCGTCCGGGTGGGTGTAGGAACAGAGCAGTGCGTAGTCGTGGGAGTCGAAGTCGTGCTCGTCCCAGATCGCGGTGCCGTGCTGTGGGGCGTCCACCATGTCCATCTCGTAGGCCCAGGCCTTGCTGTGCTCGCGCGCCGATTCGAGGTTCGGGTTCAGCCGGGCGGGATAGGGCATGTAGAACTCGGGCAGCTCGAAGGGCTGCATGATCCACACCTAACCTTTCCTCAGGCTTGGTCTCGGGGCGGCAACGGTTCGCACGGTCTCTGGGCACATCAGTGATCCCGAAGAATGATCAGCCGGGACAGCGCGTCCAGCTCGGCACCGGCTCGGACCCCCACTCCAGTCGACTCCAGCCGGCCCAGAGCCTGCGCCAGCAGGTCGTCGGCCTGGGTCTGGCTCCAGTCCCGGCCGCCGGCGGCGTCGATCAGCTCAGCAGCGCGGACCAGGTCGGCGCCGGACAGCGGCTGCTCGCGGTGGTAGAGCGCGCCCAGCTCGAGCCCGGCCGGGGTGCCGGAGGTCAGGGCCGCCACCACCGGTAGGGACTTCTTGCGGGTGCGCAGATCCGCATGGACCGGCTTGCCCGTCACGGCGGGATCACCCCAGATGCCGAGCAGGTCGTCCACGAGCTGGAATGCCAGGCCCAGATGCTCGCCGAAGCCACGCAGCTGCTCGACCTGCTCCGGGCAGCCGCCTCCGGACAGGGCGCCGAGTGCGCAGGCACCCCCCAGCAGCGCGCCGGTCTTCCCCTCGGCCATGCCGAGGCACTCGGCCCGCCCGACGTCCGTCCGCTTCTCGAAGGCGAGGTCGGCGCTCTGACCGTCGAGCAGCTTCAGCACCGCGGCGGTGAGTATCCGCAGCTGCTCCCGTGCGGCGGAATGCCCGCTGCCGGTGAGCACCTCCAGAGCCAGCGTCAACAGCGCGTCCCCCGCGAGTACCGCCGCACCGGTGCCGAACACGGTCCACGCGGTTGCCCGGTGCCGCCGGGTCAGATCACCGTCCATCACGTCGTCGTGCAGCAGGGAGAAGTTGTGCACCAGTTCCACCGCGACCGCGCTGGGTACCGCCGAGGCCGTCGCGCCGCCGACGGCCTCGGCCGTCAGCAGGACGAGCGCGGGACGGATCGCCTTGCCGCCACTGGCCTCGCTCGGCTGGCCGCGCTCGTCCTGCCAGCCGAAGTGGTACGCGGCGATGCGTCCCATCGAGGCGGGCAGCGTGTCGACCGCCGCCCGCAGAGCGGGGTCCACCATGGACCGGCTCCACGCCAGCACCTCGCGGACCGGCCGGTCGTCGGCCATCACCTCCACCCGTGCCATCTCAGCGCCCGATCTCCACGTCGTCGAGGACGCCGAGCGCGTCGGGGACCAGGACGGCCGCGGAGAAGTAAGCGCTGACCAGGTAGGAGATGACGGCCTGGTCGTTGACGTCCATGACGCGGACGTTCAGGCCGGGCTGGTACTCGTCCGGGATTCCGGCCGGCTGCAGGCCGATGACCCCTTGGTCGTCCTCGCCGGTGCGGAGCACGAGGATGGAGCTGGTCCGGGTGTCGGTGATCGGGATCTTGTTGCTGGGCAGGATGGGCACCCCCCGCCAGGCGGTCACCCTGGTCCCGTCGACGTCGGTGGTGGCCGGGTACAGGCCTCGCCGGCTGCACTCCCGGCCGAACGCGGCGATGGTGCGGGGGTGGGCCAGGAAGAACCTCGACTTCCGCCTGCGGCTGAGCAGCTCGTCGAGGTCCTCGGGGGTGGGCGGCCCGGTTCGGGTGTGGATGCGCTGCTTGAGGTCGGCGTTGTGCAGCAACCCGAAGTCGCGGTTGTTGACCAGCTCGTGCTCCTGGCGCTCCCGGAGCGCCTCGATGGTCAGCCGCAGCTGCTGCTCCACCTGGTTCATCGGGTCGTTGTACAGATTGGCCACCCGGCTGTGCACCCGCAGCACGGTCTGGGCCACGCTCAGCTCGTACTCCCGGGGGGAGAGCTCGTAGTCGACGAAGGTGGCCGGCAGGTCGGGTTCCCCGTGATGTCCTGCGGCCAGCGCGATGGCGGCCTCGCCGTGCTTGGTCTGCGGTCGCTGCGGGCGAGCCCGCAGCTGCTGGAGGTGCGACCGCAATGCCTCGGACCGCTCGACCATCTCCTCGAACGCCTGCCGGGGCAGCACCAGCACCGTCCCCGCGGTCACGGCTCGGACCGTGAACCCCCAGGTTCCCTCCGGCTCCAGCAGCGCGTGGCCGCCGACATGCTCCCCGTCGGCCAGCACGTCGAGCACGGACGGGTCGCCGTACTTGCCGGTACCGATCTTGTTGGCCTTGCCGTGGGCGATGAGGACCACCCGGTCGACCACCTGCCCGGCCTGCACGAGCACGTCCCCGGTGCCGAACTCCCGCTGTTCGAACCGGTCCGCCAGCGCGCTGAGCACCGCGGGCTCGTCGAACCCGCGCAGCACCGGCAGCTCACCCAGCTCCTCGGGGATGACCCGGACCTCGGAGCCGGTGTTGGTGCAGGTGATCAGCCCGTCTCCCACCGCATAGGTCAGCCGGCGGTTCACCCGGTAGGTCCCGGCTACCACCTGGACCCAGGGAAGCATGCGCAGCAGCCATCGCGGGGAGATGCCCTGCATCTGCGGCACGGACTTGGTCGTCGTGGCCAGGTTCCGTGCCGCGGCGGTACCCAGGCTCTGCTGCGGCCGTCCGTTCTGCACAGCGGCAGCCGGCTGCACTGTCTCGGTCACGTCGGTGCCCTGGTCCTCGCGCCCGATCTAGTTCTCGCGCCCGATCTCGATGTCCTCGAGAATGCCGAGCGCGTCGGGAACCAGGACGGCCGCGGAGTAGTAGGTGCTGACGAGGTAGGAGATGACGGCCTGCTCGTTGATGTTCATGAAGCGGACGTTGAGGCCGGGCTCGACCTCGTCGGGAATGCCGGTCTGGTGCAGCCCGATCACGCCCTGGTTGGCCTCCCCCCTCCGGAACAGCAGCACGGAGCTGGTCCGATCGTCCGAGATGGGAATCTTGTTGCTGGGCAGCAGGGGGATGCCACGCCAGGCGGGGACCTGATGCCCGCCCATGTCGACGGTGTCGGGGTAGACGCCGCGGCGGCTGCATTCCCGGCCGAAGGCGGCAATGGTGCGGGGGTGGGCCAGGAAGATCTCGGGATCGCGCCAGACGGTGGCCAGCAGCTCGTCGAAGTCGTCGGGAGTCGGGGGGCCGGTGCGGGTGCGAATGCGCTGCCTGAGGTCGGCGTTGTGCAGCAGTCCGAACTCGCGGTTGTTGAGCATCTCGTGTTCCTGGCGCTCGCGCAGGGCCTGGATCGTCAGCCGGAGCTGCTGCTCGACCTGGTTCATCGGGTAGTTGTACAGATCGGCCACCCGGGTGTGGACTCGCAGCACGGTCTGGGCGACGCTGAGCTGGTACTCGCGGGGCTTGACCTCGTAGTCGACGAAGGTGCGGGGCAGGTCGTACTCGCCCTCCTGCCCGGAGGCCAGCTCGATGGCGGCCTCCCCGTGCTCGTTCTGGGCGTGCCGCAGGCGGGCGCGGACCTGGTCGACGTGGGCGCGCAGCGCATCGGAGCGCTCGACCATCTCCTCGAGGGTGCGCTGGGGCAGCATCAGCACGATGCAGCTGGTGACGGCCCTGGCGGTGAAGGCCCAGGTGTCGCCCGACTCGACCAGCGTGCGGTCGCCGAAGTAGTCGCCGTCGCCCAGCACGTCGAGCACGGTGGGGGTCCCGTACTTGCCGGGGCCGATCTTGTTGACCTTGCCGTGGGCGATGAGGAAGACCTGGTCAGCCGGCTGGCCGGCCTCGACCAGCACGTCACCGGCTTCGAACTCCTGCTGGACGAACTGCCCGGCCAGCGCGGTGAGCAGTTCGGTGTCGTCCAGCCCGCGCAGCAGCGGCAGCTCACCGAGCTCCTGGGGGATGACCTGCACGTCGGCACCGACGTTGGTGAACGTCACCCGCCCGTCGCCGACGGCATAGCTGCGCCGCTGGTTGACCCGATAGGTACCACCGGTCGCCTCCACCCAGGGCAGCACCTTCAGCAGCCATCGAGAGGTGATCTCCTGCATCTGCGGCGCGGACTTGGTCGTCGTCGCCAGGTTCCGCGCAGCCTCAGTACTGAGGCTCTGCCGGACCTGTCCATTCTCAGCTCCGACAGCAGAATTCATCAGTTCAGTCACAGCACACACCACCAATCCCTGTCCGTACGCCCACGGAAAGAAAAGATCTACGCATATCAGTCTGAACTGCCTCCGCGAGGGCAAGACCGGCCGGCCTGCGCGAGACAGTGGTCATCGGCCGGCTCCCCGGGCGTCGTGGCCGAGATGAGCCGCGCCTTCGTGTGCGGTCCGGAACGGAAGCTAGCATCGGTTGTTCAGTCGCGTACAGTCGCTCGAATGTGTGGGGGCAGAACGGAGCGTGCTTATTTCACCAGAGCGGTCCCCGGGTGGAGCAGCCAAACGATCTTCCCTTGTCTGCACTGGGTCAGCGACCGTTCTTCGGACGCCGAGTAGTGACTCGGAGAAGGTTCACTCAGATGCAGGTCCCCCGAAGGGCTCGAGTGGGCGAGTTGGCGAAGAAATGCTTCCCCTGCGCAGTCCCCTGTAGAGTCCCACTGCTCCATCCGGGAAAGGAACGCCGAAGCCTGCCCCGTCTACTAACGTGACGATCATGCAGACCCGCCCGGAGCTCGTCGGCACGCACGCCATGGTGGCCAGCACGCACTGGCTCGCCTCCGCCACCGGTATGACGATGCTCGCCGCCGGGGGCAACGCGTTCGACGCGGTGGTGGCGGCCGGGTTCGTGCTGCAGGTGGTGGAGCCGCATCTCAACGGTCCCGGCGGCGAGGTGCCCGCGGTGTTCGCCACCGCGGCCGACCCGCGACCCCGGGTACTGTGCGGGCAGGGCGTGGCCCCGGCCGGGGCGACCATCGCGCACTATCGGGACACCCTGGGGCTGGAGCTGGTCCCCGGAACGGGCCTGCTGCCCGCCACCGTGCCGGGGGCGTGGGACGGATGGCTCCTGCTGCTGCGAGACCATGGCACCAGGACGCTGCGCGAGGTGCTCTCCCCGGCGATCTCCTACGCGGCCGACGGCTTCCCGCTGGCCGATCAGGTGCCCGCGACGATCGCGACGATGCGGCAGCACTTCCTCCGACACTGGCATTCCTCGGCCGCCACCTGGCTGCTGGACGGGGCGGTGCCGGCAGCGGGGGTCCGCTTCCGGCAGCCCGCGCTCGCCACCACCTGGCAGCGGCTGCTTGCCGAGGCCGAGGCAGTGGGCGCCGCCCGGGAGGCCCAGATCGACGCGGGGCGGCGGGCGTGGGCGCAGGGGTTCGTCGCGGAGGCCATCGATCGCCACTGCCGCATACCGGTGCGAGACGACTCGGGTGCCGACCACGCCGGGGTGCTCACCGGCGGCGACCTGGCGGACTGGACGGCGTCGGTCGAGGATGCGCTGACCGTCGAGGTCGACGGCTGGACGCTCGCCAAGTGCGGCCCCTGGTCGCAGGGTCCGGTGCTCGCGCAGCAGCTGCAGCTGCTGGCCGGGTCGGACTGCCCCTACCTGGACGGAGTCCCGTCAGCTGACACGATCCACCTGGGGGTGGAGGCAGCCAAGCTCGCCTTCGCCGACCGGGAGGCCTGCTACGGCGACGTGCCCGATGTCCCCCTCGGCTGCCTGCTCGACCCCGGCTACGCCGCCCGGCGGCGCGCGCTGATCGGGACCGAGGCGTCCCGGGAGTTGCGGCCCGGGCGGTACGGCAGGTTGCCGGACTTCGTCGCCGCCGGCCGCGGAGCCGGAGCACCGCCGCCGCTGCCGACCGGTGGCCCGGACCCCGCAGCCGGGCTGGGTGAGCCGACGGTCGGCCCCACCGGCGAGACCCGGGGCGACACGGTGCACGTGGACGTGGTGGACGCCGCGGGCAACATCGTCTCTGCCACCCCGTCCGGGGGGTGGCTGCAGTCTTCCCCGACCGTCCCGTCGCTGGGTTTCTGCCTGGGCACCCGGGCGCAGATGTTCTGGCTGCAGGACGGGCTGCCCAACTCGCTCGCGCCCGGAAAGCGCCCCCGCAGCACCCTCTCGCCGTCGCTGGCGGTGCGCCCGGACGGTGCAGCGCTGGCCTTCGGCACCCCGGGCGGCGACCAGCAGGACCAGTGGCAGGTGTGCTTCTGGCTGGCACACGTGCGCGCCGGGCTGAACCTGCAGGCAGCCATCGACTCCCCGGCCTGGCACACGACTGCCTTCCCGTCCTCGTTCGCGCCGCGGTCCTGGCAACCAGGGCAGCTGGTCGCGGAGTCCCGGGTCGGCGCGGCAGCGCTGGGCGAGCTGCGCCGCCGCGGGCACGAGGTCGTCGACGCGGGACCGTGGGCGCTCGGCCGGCTGTCCGCGGTCTTCCGGGACCCGGGCACGGGGCTGCTCTACGCCGGCGCCAACGCCCGTGGCGCTCAGGGCTACGCGGTCGGCCGCTGACGACCGCACGAGCTGGAGCGCCGAGCGGACTGGTTCGGATGCATCCTCGGCCGAGGGCTGGACGTCTGGCCGATGATCTGTTCTGCTTAGCCTTGCCTAAGCCAGGTTACGGAAGGCGCCGGATCATGTATGTCTGCATCTGCGCAGCAGTCACCGACGCGGAGGTGCGTGCCTGCTCCCGGGCGGGCGCCCGCACCGTCGAGGAGGTCGGCGACCGTTGCGGGGCCGGGACCGGCTGCGGGTCGTGCTACGACCACATCGACACCATCCTCGCTGCGACGGCTCCCGTGCCCGGCTGGAGCGGCCTGACCCGCAGCGCCTGATTTGCGGGGCCTGACTACGGCGCGTGTACGAATCAGGAGGATAGGCTCACCTTCGGTGACAGCTCGGCTGTCGACAGCTACTGTCGCGCCCACCTGAACCGATAGGAGGGGCCTGCGGCCATGCGCGGCGACGATGAGATCATCTCTTTGCTGAACGAGCAGCTCACCAGCGAGCTGACGGCAATCAACCAGTACTTCCTGCATGCGAAGATGCAGGCCAACTGGGGCTTCACCGAGCTCGCTGCGCACACCCGCGCCGAGTCGATCGAGGAGATGCACCACGCGGAGCGGGTCACCGACCGCATCCTGTTCCTCGAGGGGCTGCCGAACTACCAGCGGCTGTTCACCCTGCGGGTCGGGCAGACCGTGCGGGAGCAGTTCCAGGCCGACCTGGCGGTGGAGATGGAGGTCCTCGATCGGCTGCGCCCGGGCATCACCCTCTGCCGGGAGAAGGGCGACATCACCACCGCCAACCTCTTCGAGCAGATCCTCGCCGACGAGGAAGACCACATCGACTACCTCGAGACGCAGCTCGAGCTGATGGACCGGCTTGGGGAGCAGCTCTACCTCAGCCAGCTGGTCGCGCGCCCGCCCACGAACGGCTGACCCGGCGACGTCAGCGATGCGGGTAGCGTCCCGCCCATGGGCGAGCGGCTGTTCAGCATCGACGAGGCCCGCGCGCTGATGCCGGCGGTGCACCGCCACGCCGCCGAGCTCGTGCACACCCGTGCCGACCTGGCCGAGCTCTCCCGCGAGCTCCGGGCCGAGGGCCACTCCCGGCTCGGTGGCCTGCCCGAGGCCAAGGCGCTCGATGCCCGGTTGAGCGAGCTGCTCGGGTGGTTCCCCGCGCAAGGACTTGAGGTGAAGGGTCTCGCCCCGCTCCTGCTGGACTTCCCAGCGGAGCTCGACGGTGTGTCGGTGCGGCTGTGCTGGCTCGAGGGCGAGCCCGAACTGGGCTGGTACCACCGCTCCGACCTAGGTATCGTCGGCCGCCGCCGGCTCCCCGCCGAGCCGCGTGGTCGGGAGAACCCCTGAAGGGGGTCGGCTCAGGTCACGGCGAACTCGGTGAACATGCCTTCCGCGAAGTGCGACTCGGTCATGCCGTTCTCGGTTTCGACGACGTTGCACAGCAGCACGTAGTTGCCTGGCTCCAGCTCGAACACGGCGGTGCAGTCTTGACCGGCCGGGAACTCCTCGATCTCGCCGACGAGCTGCCCCGGACGGAGCTGGACTTCGGCCATTGACCCGTCCTGTTTGACCGGCAGGGCCGCGGCGTTCTCAGCGCGAACGACGACCAGCTCGTGGGGCTCGGCGCCTCCATTGCGTGCCACCAACGCGATCCGCCCGGCGGGCACGCTCGACGTCTCGGGCTGCACCGTGAACTCGCTGAGCACCACAGTGACCTGCTGGTCTGCCGTGGCCGGGTCTCCCACCGGTTCGCACGTCGGTGCTGCCTCGCTGGCGCTGCCGCCGCCACCACTCGTCCCGCTCTGCGGCTCACGGACGGTCGAGCCGTCGTCGGTTCCGCACGCGGCGAGCATCAGGGCGAACACCGCTGCGGCGGCGAGCCGGCGGAGGTTGGGCCACAGCATCGTCTCGGGCCTCATCTCGATCGGACCGGAACGGCGTGCCCCAGCTGGCTCACCGGTACCCGCCGCTGAACGAGGTGAGGCTAGCCTACTCCAGACCGGCTCACAGGGGCTACTGGCCACCCGCTCCGGCACCGGGAGCCTCCCAGCACAGCAGCTCCCGCTGCGCCCGCCAGACCCCCTGGCCCGCTTCGTACAGCTCTACCTGGGCGGCGTCGAGAACATCGAACGGCGCGGGATTGGCAGCCCAACGACCCCGTACCGGCTCGACCACTGTCAACGCCTCAAGCGCCTGCGACGCGTTGCGCAGCCGCTGATGGGCGCGGTGCAGCCGCTGGCGTTCTTCCTCGGAGAGCTCCTCTGGCTTGCGTCGCGCCTCCACGCCTGAACCTTAATCCCTCGAGTGCCGGATGACGAGGGCGGTAGGCGTTCCCGACACCGGCCGGCGGAACGCGGATCCGGATATCCTGCTCGGGTGCCCGTGCAGGAGGAGCGGCCGCCGTCGATCGCGGTCCACGAAGCCTGGCTGCCCGCCGAGCACCCCCTGCACCGGCCCCGGCACGGTGGTCGGCAGCGGGCCGCTCTGCTGGCCGCCCTGGTCTTCTTCCTCGTCCCGGTGCTCGCGCTCTTCCTCGGAGTCCGGCCCGCCCAGTTCGAGAACCGGGTGCTCGCCGGCTTTCCGGATCCGGCCGGCGGGTGGGGCTTCTTCGCCGGCCTGCCGGCGTGGGGGGCCGACCACCTTCCGTTCCGGGATGTGGCGGTGCGGGCTGTGGACGGACTGAGCCGCGGCGTGTTCGGCGAGTCCTCACCAGTGCGTCCCGGCACCGATGGCGGCCCGGGCAGCACCGCGGCGGTGGGGCCGGTGGCACCGGCTGTGACCGTGCCGCCCGAGCCGGCAGGTCCCGCCGATCCGTCGGCGAGCATCCCCGGCGTCTTCCCGCAGGTGATTCAGGGCGAGGACGGCTGGCTCTACTTCGGTTACGACGTCGAGGGCAAGTGCGCCCCGACCCAGCCGCTCACGGACACGATCGCCGCGGTGAACCGGCTGCGGACCGCGGTGGAGGCGTCGGGCCGTCGGTTCGTCCTCGTGGTACCCCCGGACAAGACGACAGTCCACCCCGAGTTCCTGCCGGCGGACTATCCCGGCCTGGGCTGCGCGCAGGCGGCGACGCGGGAGTTCTGGCGACGGGTGCCGGCCGAGGCGGGCGCGGTCGACCTCCGCGCCGACCTGCGGCAGCTCGCCGCGCCCAGCAGGCCGATCTACCACCGTCTCGACACCCACTGGACGGACCGCGGCGCGGTCACGATGGTGCGCGCGCTCGCCGAGGAGATCGATCCCGGGGTGACCCGGGGATGGGATGTGCAGCAGGTCAGGACCGTCCAGTCGGGGGCCGACCTGCCGAACCTTCTCGGCCGGACCGGGATGAACTTCTTCGAGCAGTACTCGCTCGCCCCGTCCGGCGAGCGGGACCGCACCGGCCGGTACCTCGACGACCTGGGTGAGCCGGTCCGGATCGGGACCGGTCCGGCGAGCGGGGTGGTGCCCGGATCAGTCGTCCTGCTGGGTGACTCCTTCATCCAGTCCTCGGCTCGGTACCTGGCCGCCGGCTTCGCGGAGGTGCACGTCGTCAGCTATGCCACCGCCGCGCCCGAGCCCCAGCGGATCGCCGACCTCGTGGCCGATCAGGAGGTGGTCGTGCTCGAGGTGGTGGAGCGCAACCTTGCCGCCGGCACCGTGTCGCTGCTGGACCCGGCCGCGCTGGACGTCGTCGTCCGCGAGCTTGCGACCCGCCCACTCAACTGACCACGCCGGTGCTCGGAAGCGAACCGGTCGGAAGGGAACCGGTCGGCAGGCGGAGGCGCTTGCCCCGCGCCACGGGACAGCCGCCGGGCGAGCTGGTGGCTCGGTCGTTCCACCAGCCGGTAGCCCAACTCGACCACCGCGGCCGTGGCGGCGAGCGCGACGATGACCAGTAGCCACAGCGGCAGGTGACGATACCCGAGGTGGAGCAGCGGGAAGGCCACCGCGCCGTGCAGAAGATAGATCGAGTAGCTGCGGTCCGAAAGGACCATCCAGACCTTTCGCTGGCGCAGGTGGGGTTCGGCGAACCAGCCGAGCAGGAAAAGGCCGACCGCAATCGCGACGGGCAAGGTTCGCGGTTCGTACTTCTCGTCGATCTGCAGGTTCGCTGCCCAGACGAAGAGCAACCAGGCGACCGTGCCGTACGCGCTGGCCAGGAGCAGCGGTATTCGGCGGGTGACCGCAGCCCACATCACCTGGCCCAGGATCGGGATTGTCAGGTACGCGACATTGACCGCGAACAGACGGTAACTGTCGCCGAGTTGGTCGTGGGTCACCAGTACCACGTGCACTGCGGTGAGCTCGACTGCCACGGCCAGCGGCACGTTCCTCCGGAACAGGGGCAGCAGCATGAGCACGGTCGCGTAGAAGATCATTTCGACGATCAGGGTCCAGGCGACGCCCACGAGCGAGGACTGGGGCTCCACGAGGAAGTTCACCAGGCTGATGTTGGCCAGGATGTCGCCGACATCTGGTCGACCGACCTCCCCTGTGGTCAGCGGTCGGCCGCCCAGCCACACGACCATCGCGGAGACGAGAACGACGAACGTGAGCACCGGATACACCCGGAACAGGCGGTTGACGCCGAAGCGGGATGCGCCGTACCGGAGTGCGATCGGTGTGACGACGAAGCCGCTGACCAGGAAGAAGAACGGAACTGACACCTGCCCGATGCCCTGGTCGTCCATCTTCAACGGCACCGTCAGGACGGTGTCGACAGCCGATGTGATCGGGGAACTGAGGCCGTGGTTCTCCCGCATCCAGAGCATGTCGATGTGGGTATAGACCACGAGCAACGCAGCGATCGCCCGACCGATGTCGATGAACGCGGCCCTGCCACTGGTGGTGTCCAGTTGCTGGTTCGGTGCCGTCACCGAGCCTCCAGAAGTCGATCGAACCCGTCAGGCCGGCCGCAACCACAGCGTGCGGAACCTCGAGGGGTCCCCTCGGGCAGCCTGGACCAGCGCGGCGGCGGATGGCTGCGGCGTCCCGTCGACGTCGTGCGCGGCGTATCCCTGCGCCCGGTAGCCCTCGAGCACCTGGTGCGGGTCGTCTCCCAGCTCCTCGATCGCGTCCGGACAGAACTCGCAGACCACGTCCGGCCGGTCACACTGCAGCACCGCGTCCAGCCCGGCGATCGCGCGGTGGTCGCGGCCCTGCAGGTCGACCTTGACCACCGCCACCTCGCCGGAGATCACCGCCGCCACGGTGTCCAACCGGAGCGCGTCGACCCGCAGCGCCCCATCGGGCACCACCCGGTAGTCACCGCTGTTGTCCGTCTCCACCTGGTGCAATCCGACCACCGTGTCGTGGTCCCACGCCGCCACCGGGAGCACGGTGACGCGCTCGTCGATCCCCGCCGCGGCGAGGTTCGCCCGCAACATGTCCAGGACCGCCGGGTTGGGCTCGACGGCCACCGCCCGCACCCCCGGCAGCCGGTCCAGTAGCCGCACCGTGTGGTAACCCACGTGCGCGCCGACGTCGAGAAATGTCCCGTGGCGTCCCCGCGCGAGCCGCTCCAGCAGGTCGGCCTCCGGGCTCTCCCATGAGCGGTGGTACACCACCCAGGCCCGGACCACCTGGTCGTCGGCCGGGAACAGCAGCACACCGGCGTCACACAGCACCGGCGTCGCACCGACCGGCACGTCGGCCGCCGGCCGCTCGGCGCCGTGCACCAGAGCGGCGGTGTCCCGCTCGAGCTGAGCGCACGTCGTGTCGAGGTGGTCCACCCGCCGGTCCCGCTCGAGGAACAGGGCGTGGGTCCGCTTGGACTCCTCCTCCACCCGGGCCTCGAGGGCCTCGACCCGTCGCTGCTGGCCCGCGAGCCCCTGAAGGGCAGTGCCGAGATCCTGCTCGGAGACGGCGAGGCGCTCCGTCAGCTGCCCGACCTGCCGGCTCAGCTCACCACAGGTAGTCAACAGCTCTGCATGCAGGCTCTCGACCCGGTCGAGCAGCGCGGCCATGCCGCCGGCCACCCCGTCGAGCACCGCGGCCTGCACCGTTCGCTGGTGGACGTCGTAGTGGTCCATCGCGCGCAGCACCGCGGCGCGCATCGGGCGGGCGAGGGGCAGCCGCGAGGGCGTCGAGGTGTCGGCGCGCCAGCGCAGCGCCTCGCGCGCGGACTCCAGCGGCGTGAGCGGCCCGGCCTCGGTCGCGGAGTCGGACCGCTGCTGCCAGCGGCGGTGGGCCTCGCGCAGCCGGTCGGACACCCACGCCGACGCGGCCGCCATCGGCCTGGTCTGCTGCAGGTGCGCCCGGGCTGCCGCCCCGCGACGGCGGGCAGCGGCCGGATCCTCGGCCACGGCCCGCATCGCCCGGGCCGCCTCGTCGAGGTCGGGCGCTGCCCACTCGGCCTCCGGGTGGTACGGGAAGCAGCCCACACCCACCGGCACGAGCTCGTAGCCGACGCTCCATCCGGTCTCGGCGGTGGTGAACTCCGCCGTGCCGGAGTAGCCGGTGACGATCGTGGGCAGCCCGCGCGCCATCGCCTCGGCGACGGTGAGGCCGAAACCCTCGCTGCGGTGCAGCGAGACGTAGCAGTCGGCGGCGCCGTAGAGCCGGTCCAGCTCGCCGGCGGACAGGTAGCGTTCGAGCAGCTCGACCCGGTCGTCACCCGCTGCGGCGAGGCGCAGCCGCTCGGCCGCGTGGGGATGACGGTCGGCATTGATGGCCTTGATGATGAGGCGCACCTGCGGTTCGGCCGCGTCCTGCCGGTTCGGAAACGCCCGGCGGAAGGCTTCGACGAGACCCCACGGGTTCTTGCGCTCCCCGACGCTGTTGAAGTCGAAGACGAACAGGAAGCGCACGACGTCCTCGACCGGACGAGCCTGCGCACGGGCCTCGGGAACCTCCCGGACCGGTACCGGGATCGTCCGGACCGGCACGCTCGCGTGCGCCGCGATCGCCGCCCGGCAGAACTCGCTGACCGTCCACACCTCGTCGACGAGGTCGAACGCCTCGTGCTGCCACTGCGGGAAGTCCTCCAGCTCCCACGCCCACAGTCCGATCACGTAACGCTGGTGCGCGATCTCGGGGTGGTTGCCCAGCACGGTGCGGGTCTGATCGGCGTTAATGCAGAGCAGCGTGACCGGGAAGACCGGGTCACCGGCGCTGACCGGCGGAGGCAGGCCGGTGCGGTTGGACACCGACCAGTCCTCGACCACCGACGCGGTCGGTACCCCCGCGTCCTCGAGGGCGTCGTGGACGATCCGGCCCATCTCGCCGAGTCCGAGCTCGGCGGTGAGGTAGCCGACCAGGTTGACCCCGAGCTCGTCGACAGGTGGGCGGGCCGGCGCCACCTCCGCGGGCAGTGCCCACACCGGCAGCTCCCCCTCGGCGACCCCGGATCCGTGGCACCAGCGCCGGAAGGCGACGGCATGCGTGCCGGTCGGGTCGGGGAAGGTGCGCTGCAGGTCCGCCCGGCGGGCCCACACCTGCATCGCCGGCCGGGTGAGGCCGGCCGCGGCCTGCCGTGGATCGGCCGGGGACGCGAGCCAGCGCAGGAATGGCTCCCCACCCTCGGACCCGAAGGGGTGCGGTGGGACGGGGGTCCCGGCTCGCTCGGCCTCGGCCCAGCCGGCGCGGAACGCGCGGCGCATCCAGCCCGTCAGCGGCTCGCCCTCGGGGGTGGCGGCGTAGCGGTATGGCGTGCGCGACTCCGGACCGCCGTACCCCGCAGCCCGCAGCGCCCGGCCGTAGCCGTCACAGAGCTCGCGGAGCATCGGGTAGTCCGAGAGCAGCACCCGGGGATCGCGGGCGCAGTGCGAGCTCAGCAGCCAGGGCCGCTCCGGTCGGTACCCGGAGAAGTGCACGAACCGTAACGGCTCTCCCGCGGCCCGCATGGTGGCGTCCGCGTCGCGGGACAGCGGGCGCTCCCAGGCGTTCCAGTAGGCGACGTTCAGGCCGGGGTCCCGGGCCACGTGGTGGCCGAAGAGGCCGGGCACGCAGTCCACCCACCGCTGGTCGGTGAACAGCTGCTGCTCGGGGGCCACCACGGCGTCGCGCTCCAGGCGTTGCGCCCAGAAGTCCAGGAACGGCTCCGAACCGGGTCCGACCGCGACGAACCCGAGGTTGAACACCCCGGTGCCCATGATCACTGCTTCGTCGGGCTCCTTGCCGTCGCGCGGCATCGGCTCGAGGTTGTGCGGGGTGAGCACGATCCCGTGCTCCGCCGCGAGCGCGATGACACCGTGCAGCGCCGAGTACACCTCGATGTCCGGGTCGAGGTAGACAACGACGTCGCTGCTCGAGCGCAGCGTGCGGAGCAGGAACGGTTTCACCGCGGTGGCCAGCTCCATCACCGTGTAGGCGGTGGCCATCCGGAGGAAGGTCTCGCGGTCGATGCCCAGCGCGTCGGGGCCGAGCAGCCGCGCACCGGGCATGGCGGCCCCGTCCGGGTACGGCCTGTCCCCGTCGATCACGGCGACCACGAAGTGACTGCCGGGGTGGTGACGCAGGTAGGACTCCGCCAGCACCCGCGCGGCCGGCAGGTAGTTCCGGGCCACGATGGTGCAGGCGGTGGTGGACCCTCCGGTGTCAGGCATCCGCCGGCAGGGCCTCGAGTTGCTCGGCGAGGACGTCGTCGAACTTCGCGGCGACGTCGACCCGGTCCTGACCGGCCATCTCCAGGCGCACCAGGATGTCTCCGTTGAGGTACACGGCGCGGACCTTCGGCATCGTCTCGGCGTCGCCCGGCAGCTCGACGGCATTCACCCCGGGTGGTGCCGGCCGCGAGTCGAAGCCGAAGCTCAGCTGCAGCGCGGTCAGGGCGTCCCGGGCCACCACCGCCTGCTCGGGGCTTCCGACCCGAGTGACGAGCACCGTTGCCTTGCCCTCGTCGAAGTTGGTGACGAGCAACCGTGCACCCCCGGCTGCCGCCTTCTCCAGCACCCCGAGCTCGCTCTGGGTGAGAAAACCAACAGCTTCGAGGTCGGCGAAGGTCTCGACGTCCTTGGACTCCTCGGCGCCACCGATGTCCGCCGGCATGAGCGGGTCGGCGGGCTCCTGCTGCTCCGCGGCAGGCAGCCCCGGCTGCGCGGTCGGGGCGTCGTCGCGGCCCCAGAGTGCGTACGAGCCGATCACCAGACCGAGCAGCACCACCACCGCAACCACGGCCCCCACAATCCGCCAGGTCCTGGGCTCCCGCTCGGGCTCGAAAGCCTCGGGCCCCTGCCTCATCCAGCCGCTGTCGGGCTCCTGGATCGGCGGGAGGTCGGAGGACGCCCATGGCGGAGCGGAGTCCTGCACGTCCCGTGGTTCGAACAGCGACCGGGGAGAGAAGCCACGCTCGAGCCGGTGCTGCGGCGGGCGCTGTCGGGCCGACACGACCTGAGTACGGTCGAGGTCGTCCGGGGTCTGTGCATTCGGGGTCTGTGCATTCGGGGTCTGGGCATCCGGGGCCGGGGCGGGTCGGGGGACGTCGGGTACGACCTGGGTCTGTTCCGGCTCGTCGTCCCCGACGGGCGGTATCGCCTGCGTGGTCTCCGACGGCGGGGCCGTTTCCCACCGGAAGGCAGGGGGAAACGGGGTGGACTGCTCGGCGTCCACGGAACCCGGCTGACCGGACTGGTCCTGCCCGTTCAGCTCGTCGCTGCGGCGCCGGTAGTCCTCGGCGGAGAGCCGACCGGCGGCCAGCTCCTCGTCCAGGTTCCTCAGCTCGTCCTGCCAGCTCACCCCGGGTACCCCCCTTCGGTCCTCACGAATCCGTGGCCATTGTGCACGTCCCCGCCAGGTGCCCAGGCGGCGCATGCCCGATTCGAGCTCCGCCCCGCCCGCCGGCTGCGGCGTAACCTGGTCTCATGGGGTTGTTCGGACGGGACAAGACGCGGTTGGTGACCGAGGACGAGGCGCTGCCCGGGCGCAGCGACCCGATGGCCGTCTCCGAGCGGCACACCGTGACCGGCAACCGCATCGTGCCACCGTTCCCCGGGGGGCTGCGTACCGCAGTGTTCGGGATGGGCTGCTTCTGGGGCGCCGAGCGCATCTTCTGGTGCGTCCCGGGGGTCTACTCCACCGCCGTGGGTTACGCGGGCGGGCACACCGAGAACCCCAGCTACGAGGAGGTGTGCAGCGGGCGCACCGGGCACACCGAGGTGGTGCTCGTGGTGTTCGACCCGGCGCAGGTCAGCTACGCCGAGCTGCTGCGGGTGTTCTGGGAGGGTCACGACCCGACCCAGGGCATGCGTCAGGGCAACGACGTCGGCACCCAGTACCGCTCGGCGATCTACACCACGGACGCCGGTGAGCAGGCTGAGGCCGAGGCGAGCCGCGCGACCTACCAGCAGGCGCTGACGGCCGCTCGCCATGGCCAGATCAGCACCGAGATCACCCCGCTGCGGGCGTTCTACTACGCCGAGGACTACCACCAGCAGTACCTCTCCGAGACGAAGAACCCGTACGGCTACTGCGGCATCGGCGGTACGGGGGTAGCCTGCCCGGTCGGTCTCGGTGCGACAGCCAGCGGGCAAGCCGATGGCTGGGACCCTCGACGAGCCGGTAGCTGACCTCGACGCCCGCGAACGTGGCGAGGACTGCGACGACGACGGCCAGCTCGATGGGCAGCGCCGGATGGAGCGCGTCCAGCATCGGGAACGCGATCACGGCGTGCAGCAGGTAAAGCGAGTAGCTGCGTTCGGACAGGCGGGTCCACATCGCCCGCTGCCGCAGTCGCGGTTCGGCGAGCAGTCCGATCAGGAACAGCAGAAACGCGAAGGCCAGCGCGAGGTCGGAGGAGTTGTCCTGCCTTGCCATGTCCGGCCGGTCGGCCCACACGTATAGCGCCCAGGACAAGGCCAGGTAACCTCCCGCGAGCCAGCGGGGGATCTTGCGGTGGGCAGCCGCCCAGACGATCTGACCGCAGAGCAGGATCGGGATGAACGAGACGTTGACGGCGAACAGCGACCAGCTGGGGCCCAGCTCGCTGCGGCTCATCAGCACGAGGTGCACGATGGTCAGTTCGATGGCGATGCCCATCCAGACCGATCGCCGGAAGACCGGGAGCAGGACGATGAGCAGCAGGTAGAAGATCACCTCGACGACCAGCGTCCAGGTCACCCCCAGCAGCACCGCCTGCGGATAGATGAGGTAGTTCACGAGCAGTGAGTTGGTCAGCAACGTCAGCGGGGTGACCTCGCGCAGCTGCCCGGGCCACAGCGGGTCCAGCCCCAGGGCGAGGAGCGTCCCGGCCAGGAGTACGGCGAACACCAGCGGGACGTAGATGCGCAGCGCGCGGTTGACCGCGAACCGGGACATCCCCTGGCGCATCGCGATCGGCGTGATCACGAAACCGCTGATCAGGAAGAAGATCGGGATGCCGATCTGGCCGATGTCATGCTGATCGAGTCGTAGCGGGTTGGCGAACGCCCAGGTGACTCCATCGGTCACCGGCGACGAGACGCCGTTGACTCGTTGCATCCAGACGACGTGGATGTGGGTGTAGAACACCAGCAGTGCGGCGAGTGCACGGCCGATGTCCACGAACGCGATCCGGTCCTTGGCTGCGGGCCGGGCATCGGGGGGGACCTGCCAGGGCACGTCCTCAGCCAACCGGCGGGCGGGTTGTGACGCCGCGGACGACGAGGCCGTCGAGCAGGTCCCGGGTCGCAGCGGCGACCGCGTCCACCGCGGCGTCGAAGACCGGCGCGTTGTGCGAGGCGGGCGTGCGGAAACCGGAGACCTTGCGGACGTACTGCAGCGCGGCGGCGCGCAGGTCGGCCTCGGTCACGGCCTCGGTGTAGGGCTCACGCAGCGTCTTGATGCTCCGGCACATCGATGTCGCCTTCCGCCGTCTGAACATGGGGCCACCCCATCAAACCAGCCACCGCCGGGAGAGCTGGCCGATCCAGCCCGACCAGCACGGTCAGGGCAGCGCGACGACGTCCGCGAGCACGATGCCGGGGCGGGTCAACCGCGCGGCGGCCGGGCTGTCGTACACCACCAGCAGCTCGCCGCCGGAGAGCAGCGCGATGCCCTCGGCGTGGTCATCGCCCACCCCGAAGGGCAGCGCCAGCTCGATCGTCAGCTCCTCGTCGCGGACCACCCCCGGCGCATCGGCCTGCGCCGCGCCGTGCCACCGGTACACCCGCACCGGCCCGTCCAGGTCCATCGACGGCCCGGCCAGCACCAGCAGGTCAGCACCGTCCGGGCACAGGTCGCGCACCCCGAGCCCGCCCAGGTCCAGTACGTGCTTGCGGTAGCAGCTGTCGCCGTCCACCGGATCGAGGCGGAGCCGTCCCGGCTCGTCCTCCCGGGGCCGCACCTGCAGCACCACCGCCCAGCCACGCAGCACCGGGCCGCGCAACCCCAGGTAGAGCGTCTCGTCGTCCGGATCACCGTGCGCCGCCACCCCCTCGATGTCGAGGCCGTTGTCCTTGCCGGGAATGGCCAGGAACGGGGCGAGGTGCTCGTCGCCGGAGAGCAGGTCGAGCAGGCCGGGAGCACCGAGCACCGCGGACCGGTGACCGGCCGGGCCCTCCGCAGTGATCACCGGCAGCCCGTCCGAGCCGTCCGCGACGGCGAGCCGGGCCAGCACCCGGCGGGCCGGCTCGTCGCTCACCCTCGACAGCCGGCGGATCGCCTTGGCGTCGTCGTGCTTGCGCTTGATCCGCTTGCGCTTGCGGCTGTGCGAACCCACCGCCCACAGGTAGGGCCCCCGGCGGGCCAGGCCCTCGACGTCGACCTCGTCGTCCGGCCCGCCGGGCAGCGGCAGCACGTCGGCCAGCGGGAACGTGACGTGCTCGCGGTAGCCCTCGCCGTCGGCGGTGAGCCGCTCCACGGTGGCGGTCTCGTCCCCGGCAACCCACAAGCAGCGCCCATCGGTGCGCACCGCAGACAGGTTGACGTGTGTCTCGGCATCCACCGCCTGCTCGGCGAACCGCAGCGGCACCTGTCGAATGAGCCTCATGGTTGGCGTTCATACCAGCGCCACCGGAACAGACCTCCGGCAGGCCCGAGCCTTCGCACCGCGCGTCATCGATGGCGGGAGGCCCGGCGTGAGGGCGTGGTGGCGTCGGGCACCGGATGACCGAACAGCGCCAGCACTGCCTCCCGGTCGTCGCCGCGGACGACCCGGTTGCGCCAGGTGTGTCCACACGTGGTGCAACGCTGTACCACGACCAGCCCGTCGCCCTCGGAGAGCGCCCCGATCGGCTCCATCGGGCCGCCACAGCTGGCTGCCCGATCACCCGGGGCGACGTCGACATGCCGGGACCACAGGCAGTGCGGGCAGTGGTTGGTGTACCCGGTGCCAGGGACCTCCGCGCTGCAGTGCAGGCAGCGGAAGTCCTCCCGGCGCCGGGTGAAGCGGGCCGGCTCCATCGCACCTCCTCGTTCCAGCAGGACCCAGCGTGCCACGTGCTGCGAGTAGCCCTCGGCGAATGATCGTTCCCCCGCTACGCTGAAGGGCGCGCAGCCGGTGGCCGCGCGACTCGGGCGAGGAGGCGGGGATGACGCGAACCGTGCGCGTTGCCGGCCGCTGGTGGTCGGTTCGCGCTTCGGTGAACTGGTCGGAGCCGGTCACCGCGCGGGAGTTCGAGCACGATGTCGCCGCTGGTGGGATGCCCGGCGCCGTGATGTTGGTCTTGGTCGTCGTCATGATGCTGACCGTCGTGCTGTGGACCCCGGCTGGTGTGGTGGTGCCGACCTGGCTGGTGGTCGCCTTCCTCCTCCTGTTGCTGCTCCTGCCCGTGCTGTGGGCGACCGGCCGCAGCTGGACGATCGTGGCCGAGACACCCGCCCTGTTCGGCGAGCCGCCCGAGCGCTGGGTGGGGACCGTGCACGGCATGACGCTGGCCCGCCAACACCTGGACGGCATCGCACGCACCCTGCAACGCGACGGGATCCTCGATGACGGCAACGGTCCGCTGGAGCGGGTGAACTGCGGCCCGCTGCAGCGGGTGAACTGAGGACGCCGTGCCCGAGCTGCCCGAGGTCGGTGCGTTGGCCCACCACCTGCGCACGCACGCCGTTGGCCGTCGCATCACCCGGGTCGACGTCGCGTCGCTGGCAGTGCTCAAGACCGTCGCCCCGCCGCCGTCCGCGCTGCGGGGCGCGAACGTGACCGGCGCGAGCCGGTACGGCAAGTTCCTCGCCCTGCACTGTCATGGACCAGAAACAGGCGATGGACCAGAAACAGGCGATGGACCAGAAGCAGGCGATGGACCAGAAGCAGGGTCCGGACCCGAGGCAGGGGGCCAGCTGCACCTGGTGACCCACCTGGCGCGGGCCGGCTGGTTGCGCTGGTCCGACGCGCTGTCCGCGGTCCCGCCGAAACCGGGACGGGGGCCGATCGCACTGCGGGTGCACCTGGGAGGCCCCGGCTTCGACCTCACCGAGGCGGGCACTCAGAAGCGCCTCGCGGTGTACGTCGTCACCGATCCCGCGCAGGTGCCCGGCATCGCCCGGCTCGGACCGGACGCACTGGCGCTGTCGCGCGACGAGCTCGCCGGACTCCTGGACGGGCGCACCGAGCGGCTCAAGACCGCCCTCACCGATCAGGCGCTGATCGCCGGTGTCGGCAACGCCTACTCCGACGAGGTGCTGCACGCGGCGCGGCTCTCGCCGTACGCCACCGCGGGCCGGCTCCCGGACGACGCGCTGGACCGCCTGCACGCTGCGCTGCAGCAGGTGCTCACGGATGCGGTGGACCGCTCCATCGGGCAGGACGCGGCGCGGCTGAAGGGGGAGAAGCGAGCCGGCCTCGCGGTGCACGCCCGCACCGGGTTGCCGTGCCCGGTGTGTGGCGACACCATCCGTGAGATCTCCTTCGCGGACCGGTCGATGCAGTACTGCCCGACCTGCCAGACGGGCGGCAAGCTGCTGGCCGACCGGAGGATGTCGCGCCTGATCCGCTGACCCACGGCGTTGCCAGGACCGGGTGCGACAGCGGACCATGTAATCCGTGGCTGACCTGCCGAGGGACCTGGTGCTGCTGGCGGTGCTCGCCGCGGCCGCCATCGCCGTGGTCGCCGCCGGGTTGCGGTACCGGGCGCGCACCCGGCGGGGGTTCGTCTCCGAGGTCGACCGGGCTACCTACACCGCGCTGCATACCATGGCGCTGGCCTCCCCGCCGCTGCGGGACGGGCTGTCGGCATACTCGGCGGCCGCCGCCGCACCGCACCTGCGTGCCCTGCTGGACACCGCCGCGCTCGCTCTCACCGACGAACAGGGGGTCGCGTTGGGGTGGGACGGCGAGCCCAACCACCACATGGAATGGCTCGCCACTTCCGCCTTCGAGGTGGCCGACAGCGGACGGCAACAGGTGCTGCATCAGCGCGAGATGAACTGCGGCCAGGACGGCTGCCCGGTGCGTGCGGTGATCGTCTCCCCGCTCGAGGTGGACGGCAACGTGGTCGGCACCCTTGCGGTGATCAGCCACCACGACCCTCGGCCGGGCCTGGTCCGTGCCACCGACGAAGTCGCCCGTTACGTCTCTGCCCAGCTCGTGCTCGCCGAGCTGGGCGAGTCACGCGCCCGGCTGGCGCAGGCGGAGGTGCGGGCGTTGCGGGCGCAGATCTCCCCGCACTTCGTCTGCAACGCGCTCACCACGATCTCCTCGTTCGTCCGCACCGATCCGGAGGAGGCCCGCGAGCTGCTCGTGGAGTTCGCGGAGTACACCCGCTACTCCTTCCGTACCGCGGGTGAGTTCACCACCCTTGCCGAGGAGCTCAGCAACATCGAGCGCTACCTCATCCTGGAGAAGGCGCGCTTCGGCGAACGGCTGCAGGTGAAGCTGCGGATCGCCCCCGAGGTGCTGCCCGTGGTGCTGCCCTTCCTCTCGCTGCAGCCGCTGGTGGAGAACGCGGTGCGGCACGGGCTGACCAGAAAGGCCAACGGCGGCACCGTCTCGGTGATCGCCCGGGATGCCGGGGTGGACTGCGTGATCAGCGTCGAGGACGACGGGGTGGGCATGGACCCGGCCCGGCTACGCGACCAGATAGACCGGACAGCAGAGCCGCACCTGGCCGGCGCCCATATCGGGCTGGGCAACGTGCACGACCGGCTGCGGATCGCGTTCGGCGACGAGTGCGGCCTCGTGGTGGAGACCGGGCCCGGGGCGGGCACCAAGGTGAGCCTGCGGGTGCCCAAGTTCAGCCGTGGGGTGCGCGCCGCGCCGGCCGCGCCTCCCTCCGCCCGCGCCAGCTGATGATCGACGCCCTGGCCGCCACCGTGATCACGGTTGCGTTGCTCGCCGCGGGCTGGACGGCGCTGCTGGCCGTCCGGGCCCGCCTGCCGCGCCGGAACACGCTCGGCGCGCTGGCTCTGGTCGAGCTGCTGGTGCTGGCACAGGCGGTGGTGGCGGTGGTGCTGCTGCTCCGCGGGGGGCGCCCGGACGGGGTCGCCGCATTCCTCGGCTACCAGCTCGCCGCGGTGCTCACCCTCCCCGCGGGTGCTGCCTGGGCGGTGTCCGACCGCTCCCGGTGGAGCGCCGTGGTGCTCACCGTCGCCGGTCTCACCCTCGCCGTGCTGACTGTGCGGATGCTGCAGATCTGGTCCACCGCGTGAGGCCGACGAACACCGGTCCGGGTCGCGCGCTCGTCGCGGTCTACGCGGTTTTCGCGGTCGCCGCGGGAGCCCGGTCGGGGGTGCAGCTCACGACGCGGTTCGAGGCGGCTCCGCTCGCCTACCTGCTCTCCGCACTCGCCGCCGCGGTGTACCTGCTCGCCACCGTGGCGCTGGCCCGCTCCAGCCGGCGGCCGGCGCTCGCCGCGTGCAGCGTCGAGCTGGCCGGCGTGCTCACCGTCGGCACCGCGAGCCTCCTGGTGCCGGCCGCGTTCCCCGACGCGACGGTCTGGTCGGGTTACGGCATCGGCTACGGCTTTCTGCCGCTGGTGCTGCCAGTGCTCGGCCTGCTGTGGCTGCGACGCACCGGCTCGGCGCCCGCATCGGCTGGGAGTCCGTAGCCTGAGCGCATGAACGTAGCCCTGAACGTCGCGGAGCGGCTGACCTCCCGGCTGCCCACCCTCCCCGGCATGCAGCGCGGCGGCGAACCGGTGGTGGCGGTGGTCAAGCTGCACGGAGTGATCACCCCCACCCCTTCCCCGATCGGTCGAGGGGTGATCAACGTGGCCGCGATGGAGTCGGCCCTGACCCGCGCGTTCGAGCACGACCGGCTGCAGGCGGTCGCCTTGGTGATCAACTCCCCGGGTGGCTCGGCCACCCAGTCGGCGCTGATCGCGGACCGCATCCGCGGCCTGGCCGACGAGAAGGACGTGCCCGTGATCGCGTTCTGTGAGGACGTCGCGGCATCGGGCGGATACTGGTTGGCGTGCGCAGCCGACGAAATCATCGCCCATCCGACCTCGCTGGTCGGTTCGATCGGGGTGGTGAGCCAGGGCTTCGGGCTGCACGGGCTGTTGGAGCGCTTCGGAATCGAGCGCCGGCTCTACACGGCGGGGTCGAACAAGGCTCGGCTGGACCCGTTCCTGCCCACGGAGGACGAGGACGTCGCCTGGTTGCGGGGGATGCAGACCGAGCTGCATGCGATGTTCACCGAGTGGGTGCGCTCCCGGCGCGGCGCGCGGATCGATGCCACCGACGACCTGTTCACCGGGGAGGTGTGGACCGGTGCCCGGGCCGCCGAGCTGGGGTTGGTCGACGGGCTGGGCACCCTGCGTGGCGTGCTGTCCGAGCGCTACCCGGACGCGGAGATCACCATGGTCGAACCCCGCAAGCCGCTGCTCGCCCGGCTCGGCGTCGGAGGCCCGGTCGGCGCCGCGGCCGGGGCGCTCGCCGCACTCGAGGCGCTGGAGCACCGTGCCACCTGGTCCCGCTTCGGTCTCTGACTCCTGCGGGAGGTGAGCCGTTCCTCCTACCCCAGATGGGTCGATTCGTGGACATGCGGGCCGCCCGGTGTGCACCATGAGCGACGTAAGGCAACCCAGACGCGAGGGGCAGGGATGAGCGGCAACGACGGCCGGGCCGGACTCGTCGTCCTCGCGGTGGACGACGAGAAGCATGGGCTTTCCGAGCTGGAGTACGCCCTGAAGTCCGATCCCCGGGTCGGGACCGTGCTCACGGCGAGCGACGCCGCGGAGGCGCTGTCCATCCTGCACGGGGAGGGCCGGGGCTGTGGTCTGCACGATGACGGTCTTCACGGGGATCACCAGCCGCCCCGGGTGGAGGTGGCCTTCCTCGACATCATGATGCCCGGGCTGGACGGGCTGGAGCTGGCCAGGACGCTGGACAACTTCCCCGACCCGCCGGTGGTCGTGTTCGTCACCGCCAACGACCGCGCCATCGAGGCCTTTGACATCGGTGCCGTGGACTACCTGACGAAGCCGGTGAACGCCGAGCGGCTGGCGAGCACGATGCGCCGGATCATGCAGACCCGGCGGGAGGCAACCCAGTCCGACCCCGGTGCGGCCGGAGAAGGGCCGACCGGGGACGAGGAGGTGATCCCGGTCGAGCTCGCGGGGACCACCAAGCTCGTGCCCCGCTCGTCGGTGCGCTGGGTGGAGGCCCAGGGCGACTACGCCCGGTTGCACACCGCGGAGGGCGGCCACCTGGTGCGCATCCCGCTCTCCCAGCTGGAGGACAGGTGGTCCGAATCCGGCTTCGTACGCATCCACCGGTCCTTCCTGGTGGCGCTGCCACTGGTCACCGAGCTGCGGATGTCCGCATCGGGCTATGTGGTCCGGGTCGGTACCGGCACCGAAGCTGTCGAGCTGCCGGTGAGCCGGCGGCACACCCGCGAGCTGAAGGACCGCTTGGTCCGTGCGGCGAAGCAGGGCTGGACCTCCCGGTGAGCAATGAGATCACGCCCGGGCACGATCCGTGGGCTGCGGCCCGGTCGTCGGCCCAGGCCGCGACGTCCCCGCCGTCCGGACCGGGCAAGCGGGTGCGGGTGGTGCTCGCCGAGCGGCGCCGCAGCAAGCGGGTGGTGCGCACCCTCGCCGAGGCCGAGGAGCTGAGCGCTCCGGGTGAGGACTTGATGCGCCGGCTCGTGCGTGACCAGCTGAACCTTGCGATCCGCTTGGCCTTGCTGACCGTGGTGGTGCTGGGTTCCCTCCCGCTTGCGTTCGCCCTGGTGCCGTCGCTGGGGGCGGTCGAGGTCCTGGGGCTGCGACTGCCGTGGTTGCTGCTCGGGGTGGCGGTCTACCCGTTCCTGCTCGCGGTCGCGTGGTCCTACAACCGCAACGCCGAGCATTACGAGCGGGAGTTCGCCGAGACAGTCGAGCGCTAGCAGCCCTCCGTGGGAACTGGCCTGCTCTCGTTCTCGGTGCTCGCGATCCTCCTGGTCGCCCTGCTGACCGTCGTCGTCGGCACCTTCGGAATGCGGTCGCGCTCCACCTCGGACTTCCTGGTCGCCTCGCGCGCCATAGGCCCGCGGCTGAACGCCGCGGCGATCTCCGGGGAGTACCTCTCCGCCGCCTCGTTTCTCGGCGTCGCAGGTCTGGTGCTCAAGGACGGCGTGGACGCGCTCTGGTACCCGGTGGGTTTCACCGCGGGGTATCTGGCATTGCTGCTGTTCGTGGCGGCACCGCTGCGCCGCTCGGGTGCCTACACGCTGCCTGACTTCGCCGAGGCTCGGCTGGACTCGCTGCGGCTGCGCCGGATCGCCACCGTGTTCGTCGTGGTCATCGGCTGGCTCTACCTGGTGCCCCAGCTGCAGGGGGCGGGTCTCACGCTGGCCACCGTCACCGGTTACCCGCTCTGGGTCGGCGCCGCTGCCGTGTCGGTCGTCGTGACGCTCAACGTGGTCACCGGCGGGATGCGTTCGATCACTTTCGTGCAGGCGTTCCAGTACTGGCTCAAGCTCACCGCGCTGGCCGTGCCGGTGTTCGTGCTGCTGATCCACCAAGCCGCGTCGGACGCGGAGCTGCGATCCTCGTTCGGCACGGACGCGCCTTTGACGTTCACCGCCGACACCTCGGTGGACGTCGAGACCGAGGTGACGCTGCAGGTGGACTCCCCAACACCGCTCGCGGCCACCGGCGAGGTCGACGGAGTCGACGTCGCCGGCCCGCTGTACTGGGGGCCCGGCGAGCACGAGGTGGCCGAGGGCACCGAGCTGCACTTCGACGCCGGGAGTCAGGTGCCGGCGGTGACGAGCTCCCCGGTGGACGACGAGAGCTGGCTGCGCCCGCTCTCGGGCGGGGAGTTCCGGCTCTACCAGACCTACTCGCTGATGCTGGCGCTGATGCTGGGCACGATGGGCCTGCCGCACGTACTGGTGCGCTACTACACGAATCCCAACGGAGCCGCCACCCGGGCCACCACGTTCGTGGTGCTCGCCCTGCTCGGGCTCTTCTACCTGTTCCCGACCGTGTCGGGGCTGCTGGCCGGGCTGTACGTGCCGCGGTTGCTGGTCACCGGCACGACGGACGCCGCGGTGCTGCTGCTGCCGGGACAGGCGCTGTCCGGTTTGCCCGGGCAACTGCTCGGAGCACTGGTGGCAGCCGGGGCGTTCGCCGCCTTCTTGTCCACCGCGTCGGGGCTGGTGGTGTCCGTCGCCGGGGTGATCTCCACCGACATCCTGCCCGGGCGGGTGCGCGACTTCCGGGTGGCCACGGTGGTGGCCGGCAGCATCCCGCTGGCGTTCGCGCTCGCGGCGTCCTCGCTGGACCTCTCGCAGAGCGTCGGGCTGGCCTTCGCGGTGGCGGCGTCCTCCTTCTGCCCGCTGCTGGTGCTGGGCATCTGGTGGCGCGGTCTCACCGACGTCGGTGCGGCGGCTGGCCTGCTGGTCGGCGGCGGGTTGTCGGTCGCGTCGGTGCTCCCGGTGGCGATCGGCGGGCTCCCCCCGGCCCTGGAGGTCCTCCTCGCCCAGCCGGCCGTGGTCACCGTCCCCGCCGCGTTCGCGACGATGGTCCTGGTGAGCCTGCGGACACCGGACCGGGTGCCCGCCGACACCGCACGGATCCTGCTGCGCCTGCATGCTCCGGATCGGCTCGGGTTCACCCTGGACCGTGCCAGGGCGCGGTTCGGGACGGCCACGGCGGGCACGCCGCGCACCCGGAGAGGGCGCCACCGGCGCTGACCCAGCCCTTCAGAGCGTTACGCTGCGAATCGGTCCGCTACTGTACGCACCACCCTTAGCTGCCTGCCTCAGCGCGCTAGCATCTGGCACGGGCGTGGCAGGCGCCCCGCTGCGAAGGGAGCTCTCTGGTGCCGGTGGTCGCTCAGGAGGCCGAGGTCGGCGATCCCGCGGTCAACATGGGGCTCTTCCTGGTGTTCGTCTCCATCACCCTGGTCATGGTGTTCCGGGCGTCGCGCTCATCGAGGACGACGATGGACTACTACGCTGCGGGAAGCTCCTTCACCGGTGCCCAGAACGGGGTCGCGATCGCAGGGGACTACCTGTCAGCCGCCGCGTTTCTCGGGGTGACCGGCCTGATCGCGGTGTACGGCCTCGACGGCTTTCTCTACGCGATCATTGCCATGCTCGCCTGGCTGGTGGCCCTGCTGCTCAACGTGACCAGCGACGTCGGGCAGAGCCTGGTGATCACCACAGTCGGTGGACTCATGATCGTGTACGTCCTCGTCGGCGGGATGCGCGGCACGACCTGGGTGCAGATCATCAAGGGCAGCCTGTTGATGGCGACCGTGGTCGCGATCTCGGCATGGGTGCTGGGTGCCTACGGCCTGAACCTCTCCACCCTGGCGGGTGCGGCGGCCGACAATCACCCCGCTGGGCAGGGGCTGCTGGAGCCCGGGCTGCAGTACGGCGAGAGCACCCTCAGCAAGATTGACTTCCTGTCGCTGGCAATCGGTGGGGTGCTCGGCCCGGCCGGCCTGCCGCACATCCTGATGCGCTTCTACACGGTGCCCACCGGCCGTGAGGCGCGGAAGTCCGTGGTGTGGGCGATCTGGCTGATCGGCATCTTCTTCCTGTGCTCGCTCGTGCTCGGCCTGGGCGCCACCGCCCTGGTCGGAGCCGAGCGCATCGTCTCCGCACCGGGGACCGCTAACTCGGCGGTGCCGCTGCTCGCGTTCGAGCTCGGCGGCACGATCGTGCTGGCCATCGTGGGGGCGGTGGCGTTCGCGACGATCCTGGCAGTGGTCGCCGGGGTGACCATGGCCGCTGCGGCGTCGTTCGCGCACGACGTCTACGCGAACGTGATCAAGCGCGGTGGATCCGCGCCCAACGAGGTGCGGGTCGCGCGGATCACCGTGCTCGTGATCGGCGTGCTCGGGATCGTCGGCGGCATCGGCGGCAAGGACCAGAACGTGGCGTTCCTCGTGGCGCTGGCGTTCGCCGTGGCCGCGTCGGCGAACCTCCCGACGCTGCTGTACTCGCTGTTCTGGCGGCGCTTCACCACCCTCGGCGCGCTGTGCAGCATCTATGGTGGGTTGATCAGCTGCACTGTGCTCATCACCTTCTCGCCGGTCGTGTCCGGGACTGAGACCGCGATCTTCCCGACCGTTGACTTCGCGTACTTCCCACTGACGAACCCGGGCATCGTGACGGTGCCGCTGTCGTTCCTGCTCGGTTTCGTGGGCTCGTTCCTCAGCCGCGAGCGCAGCGACCGTCGCAAGTTCGCCGAGATGGAGGTGCGGGCCCTGACCGGGACGAGCACGGCGACGGGCTCCCCGACCAGCGAGACGCCGGAGGTGCGAGTAGCCCTGGACCGGTCGCCAGCCCGGTGACCGGAGCAGCTACTGACCAGGAGGTGTGGTGTGAGTACCCAGCAGGGTGGAGTACAGCAGGGTGGGGCACAACAGGTCGCCACGGCCGACCCGTGGGTCACTGCACAGCGCAGTCCCGAGTTCGTCCAGATGCGGAGGAAGCTCCGCAGGTTCGTCTTCCCGATGACCGCGTTCTTCTTGAGCTGGTACTTCCTCTACGTCCTGCTCGCCGCCTTCGCCCCCGACTTCATGGCCATCCGGGTGGTCGGCAACATCAACCTCGGCCTGATCATCGGATTGCTGCAGTTCGTCTCCACGTTCGCGATCACGACGCTCTACGTGATGTTCGCGAACAAGAACATCGACCCGCCGGGCACCGACATCCGTGAACAGCTGGAGGCAGGTGCTCGGTGATCCACGACGTTGCGGAGGCGGGCGGCGTCGGAGAGCCGCTGGTCAACGGAGGCATCTTCCTGATCTTCGTAGCGATCACTCTGGTGATCGTGTTCCGGGCCAGCCGGAGCACCAGGTCCGCGGCGGACTACTACGCGGCGGGCCGCTCCTTCACCGGCCCGCAGAACGGTGTGGCGATCTCGGGCGACTACCTGTCCGCGGCCTCGTTCCTGGGCATCGCGGGGGCGATCGCAGTCAACGGCTATGACGGCTTTCTGTACTCCATCGGCTTCCTGGTGGCCTGGCTGGTGGCGCTGCTGCTGGTCGCGGAGCTGCTGCGCAACACCGGCGAGTTCACCATGGGTGACGTGCTGAGCTTCCGGATGCGTCAGCGGCCGGTGCGAGCCGCGGCGGCGGTGTCGACGCTGGGGGTGTCCTTCTTCTACCTGCTGGCGCAGATGGCCGGTGCGGGTGGGCTGGTCGCGCTGCTGCTCGGCGTCGACAACTTCGCCGGGCAGGCGATCACGGTCGCCGCCGTCGGACTGCTAATGATCTTCTACGTGCTCATCGGAGGGATGCGGGGCACCACCTGGGTGCAGATCATCAAGGGCTTCCTCCTGATCAGCACCGCTGCGCTGATGTCGATCTGGATGCTCGGGTCCTACGGGTTCAACCTTTCCGAACTGCTCGGGCAGGCAGTCGCCAGCTCCCCGGACGACGGCGAGGCGATCCTCGCTCCGGGCCTGCAGTACGGGGGGACCACCCTGGACAAGATTGACTTCATCTCGCTCGCGCTGGCGCTCGTGCTGGGTACTGCGGGCCTGCCGCACATCCTGATGCGCTTCTACACGGTACCCACCGGTCGTGAGGCGCGGAAGTCCGTGGTGTGGGCGATCTGGCTGATCGGCATCTTCTACCTGTTCTCGCTCGTGCTGGGTTACGGCGCGGCGGCGCTGGTCGGTCCGGAGCGGATCGCCGCGGCACCCGGTGGCCCCAACTCGGCGGCTCCGCTGCTGGCCTTCGAGCTGGGCGGCGTCGTGCTGCTCGGATTCGTCTCGGCGGTCGCGTTCGCGACGATCCTCGCCGTGGTGGCCGGTCTGACGATCACCGCGTCGGCGTCGTTCGCGCATGACGTGTACGCCAACGTGATCAAGCACGGTGTGGTGGCTCCGGACAGTGAGGTGCGGGTGGCCCGCATCACCGCACTCGTGATCGGCGCGCTGGCCATCGTCGGCGGAATCTTCGCGCTCAGTGCCGGCCTGAACATCGCGTTCCTGGTGGCGCTGGCCTTCGCGGTGGCGGCCTCGGCGAACCTGCCGACGATCCTGTACTCGCTGTTCTGGAAGCGGTTCAACACCTCCGGCGTGCTGTGGAGCATGTACGGGGGCCTGATCAGCTGTGTGGTGCTCATCGCATTCTCGCCGGTGATCTCGGGCAAGCCGGTCGATCCGGCAACGGGCACCAGCCCCTCGCTGGTGCAGGGGGTCGACTTCTCCTGGTTCCCGCTGGACAACCCGGGCCTGGTGTCGATCCCGCTGTCGTTCCTCCTCGGCATCGTGGGCACGTTCGTCAGCAGGAGCCCCACCGACGAGAAGCGCTTCGCCGAGATGGAGGTCCGCTCGCTGACCGGTGCCGGCTCCGAGAAGGCCGTCACACCCTGATCGTCCTACTCGGTTTCCGGGTGGTGCGGGCACATCGCTGGGTTCACGAGGGCCTCACCGGCGGCCATGGCACCATCTCGGCATGACACCGGATGGCCTGACATGACACCGGATGGCGTCCCCTCCGTACCTGCGGCCGCAGTGCCCGAGGACGGGGTGCTCCTCGACGTCCGCGAGGACGACGAGTGGACCGCAGGTCACGCGCCGCAGGCGGTGCACGTGCCGATGGGTGCCGTGCCCCAGCGGATCGGCGAGATTCCCGACGAGGGCACCGTGCACGTGATCTGCCGCTCCGGGGGTCGCTCGGCGCAGGTCACCGCATACCTGAACCAGAGCGGGCGGCAGGCCGTGAACGTGGACGGCGGGATGCGCGCCTGGGCGGCGACGGGCCGGCCGATGGCTGCCGGCTCCGGTAGGCCGCCCCAGGTGATCTAGGCCTCGGCTGATGCGCTGGCCCAGCCCCCCGGCAGCGCCGTCATCGGGCGCGCGCTGGGTCGCCACTCCCCCGGGCGGGGACCGGCCGCCGACACCGCTCGGAGCGCGTCATCCTTACCGCGGGCCGCCGTCCTACCCGGTGATGCCCCGGTGGGGCTTCCCCCGCGTGGGATGGCGCCGACCGGTGCTGTTCACGGCCTCGGTGCCCAGCGACGCGGAGCGGATGCGGGTGCTCGCGGGCAGCGTGGTGCCGGTGCTGTGGCTGGTTGCCGTGGTCGCCGCGGTGGCTGCTGGCGCCGAGGTGTGGCGGTACACCATCCTGCTGGACAGCCGGTTCGACGCGGTGCCGGCCGCACCGCTGCGCGCGTCCGACGCCCTGGTCGTCACCACCGGGTGGCTTGCCCTGGTGTCCGGCGGGCTGGCGGTGCTGCTGGCCCTGATGTGGTTGGTACGGACCTACGCCGCCGCCGCCGAGGCAGCGGGGGTGCGCCCCCGACCCGGGTGGCAGGTGGTGCTCAGCGCGCTGGTGCCGGGTGTCAACCTGCTGCTGCTCGGTGCGGTGCTCGCCGAGACCGAGCACGCCGCGCTCGGCGGCGACCCGGCCCGCCGGCCCCGGCCGTCGCGGCTGCTCGCCTGGTGGTGGGCGCTCTGGGCCGCCGGGCTGG
>DASQWR010000010.1:0-32484 GCA_035640155.1 Pseudonocardiaceae bacterium | reverse complement strand
CCCGCGGCGGGCTGCCGCACGCCCGCGGTCTGGTCCGCAGGGTCGCCGGGGCGCCGCGCGCGGCGGAGGGCACCCGGGGCGACCTGGCCGCCATCCTGGAGCAGCTGCGCCGGCCCCCGCGCCGCCGCGGTCTGGTGGTGGTGATCTCGGACTTCCTCGGTCCCCGGGGCGGGGCAGGTCCCGGTGCCGATGCCTTCGGTTGGGAGCGCCCGCTACGGGCACTGTCCGCCCGCCACGACCTGCTCGCCGTCGAGGTGCTCGACCCCCGCGACCTCGAGCTGCCCGACGTCGGCGCCGTCGTGCTGGCCGACCCGGAGACCGGGCGGCAGAAGGAGGTCGTCACGACCCCGCTGCTGCGCCGCGAGTACGCCGCCGCCGCGTCGGCGCACCGGGACGACGTCGCCATCGCGCTGCGCCGCACCGGAGCCGGTCATCTGGTGCTGCGCACCGACTCGGACTGGGTCGCGGACATGGTGCGGTTCGTGATGACCCGCAAGCGCCACTGGTCGGGAGGAGGGCCGTGAGCTTCGGAGGGTTCACCGCACCGCTGTGGTTCCTGTTGCTCGTGGTCGTCGCGGTGCTGGCCGCGGGCTACGTGTGGACACAGCGGCGGCGCCAGCGACACATGCTGCGCTTCGCCAACCTCGCGATGCTCGAGCGGGTCGCGCCGCGCCGCCCCGGCTGGCCGCGGCACGTTCCGGCGGCGCTACTGCTGGTGGCGCTGGTGCTGCTCACCGTGGCGCTCACCGGACCCACCGCCGAGCAGCGGGTGCCCCGTAACCGGGCAACCGTGATGCTGGTGATCGACGTGTCGCTCTCGATGATGGCCACCGACATCCAACCCTCCAGGCTCGCCGCGGCGCAGCGCGCCGCCAAGAACTTCACCCAGGGCCTGACCCCCGGGGTCAATCTCGGGCTGGTGTCCTTCGCGGCCTCGCCCACCGTGCTGGTCTCGGCCACGACCGAGCGCGAGACGGTAGTCCAGGCCATCGACAACCTCGAACTCGCCGAGGCCACCGGCACCGGTGAAGCGATCTTCGCCGCGCTGCAGGCGGTCGAGACCTTCGGACAGATCGTCAGCGACGCCCACGGGCCGCCCCCGGCGCGGATCGTGTTGCTCACCGACGGCAAGCAGACCGTGCCGACCGACGACGGCAACGATCCGCGGGGTGCCTTCACCGCTGCCCGGGCGGCGGCCCGGGCCGGAGTACCGATCTCCGCCATCTCCTTCGGCACCCAGTACGGGAGCGTGGAGATCAACGGCACGACCCAGCGGGTCGAGGTGGACGACAAGGCGGTACAGGAGATCGCGGATCTCTCCGGTGGCGAGTTCTATGACGCCAAGAGCGCCGGGGAGCTGTCCGAGGTCTACGACTCGCTCAGTGAGCAGATCGGCTACGAGATCAGGCGTGGCGATGCGAGCAGGCCGTGGCTGATCGCGGGCACCATCACCGGACTGCTCGCCGTGGCGGGAGCCGTCGCCATCGGGCAACGGCTGCCCTGAAGCTCCTAGCGGGCCCGAGGCTCCAGCGCCCGAGGCTCCAGCGGGCGATCAGCAGAGCGGTCAGTAGTACAAGGACCTCGCGGAAATACCCAGATACATATTGTAAGAATACGGCCCGATGTTGCGCGTGTCGTTGCCACACCGGGTGTCCGAGCTCACCGAGAAGGAGGTGCTGGAGTTGTTGATGATGCTCCGAGCAGGTTGCACCAACTCTCCGCACCCGGGGCCACTCGGCGGTACTGCGATGAACTGAGTTCCCGTGAAGTAGGATCCCGAGTACAGGCAGAGCCGGTCGACCGGACAGGGTTCCGTGGACGTCTCTTTCTGATCCTGGGAGGCTGCGGGGTCAGTCATCGCTTGGGAGCCAGCAACAGGAGGGCGTTGCTGCAACGCCGAGGACGCGGTGGCCTGCGCTGTCACAAAGGGCACTCCAAGCAGCATTGCGAAGATCACGATCACGGTCCGTCGCATTTCCCCCGCCCGACCTTTCCCATCGTTGGATCGATTGCCGTACGCGGTCGGCGTCAACGTATCATCCCGACCGGCTCTCACGTCGCTGCACCCGACGAGCCGGGAACGGTAGCACCGGTACCACTGCCGCCGGGTGCAGGCGGGATCCCGGCGGTCGTTCCGCTCGTCCCGTAGGCACCCGGCTACGCTGAGGCTCCGCGATCACCCCACAGGGATCACCACAGGATGGAGAGGGGGAGATGGCGTGGGTCGTTCCGTCCTCGTCACCGGTGGCAACCGCGGGATCGGGCTTGCGATCGCCCGAGCGTTCGCCGACCAGGGCGACGAGGTCGCCGTGACCCACCGCGGGTCGGGTGCCCCGGAGGGACTGCTGGGCGTCCGGTGTGACGTCACCGACGGTGCCGCGGTGGACGCCGCGTTCGCTGTGGCGGAGGAGGCGCACGGTCCCGTCGAGGTGCTCGTGTCCAACGCCGGTATCACCGACGACACGCTGCTGCTGCGGATGAGCGAGGAGCAGTTCACCCGGGTGCTGGACGCGAACCTCACCGGGGCCTACCGGGTCGCCAAGCGGGCGACTAAGGGGATGCTCCGGCTCCGGCGGGGTCGCATGGTGTTCATCTCCTCGGTGGTCGGCCTGTCCGGGGCGCCCGGCCAGGTGAACTACGCCGCGAGCAAGGCCGGACTCGTCGGCGTGGCGCGCTCCATCGCGCGGGAGCTGGGGCCGCGCTCCATCACCGCCAACGTGGTCGCGCCCGGGTACGTGGACACCGAGATGACCACCGAGCTCACCGAGGCGCGGCGCAGCGCAATCATGAAGTCCATCCCGCTGGGCAGGCAGGCGTCGCCGGGGGAGGTGGCCGCCGTGGTCACCTGGCTCGCCTCCGAGCAGGCCGGCTATGTCACCGGGGCGGTCATACCGGTCGACGGCGGTCTGGGCATGGGCCACTGAACGGACCGACGACAGCGATCATGAGGATCAGCGACATGAGGATCAGGTAGGGAGAACCAGTGGCGGGACTTCTCGAGGGCAGGCGGCTCCTGATCACCGGGGTGATCACCGACGCCTCGATCGCGTTCCACGTGGCCCGGGTGGCCCAGGAGCAGGGCGCGCAGCTGGTGCTCACGGGTTACGGGCGGCTGCGGCTGGTCGAGCGCGTCGCGCAGCGGCTGCCCCGGCCGGCACCGGTGCTCGAGCTCGACGTCCAGGACCAGCAGCACCTGGACTCGCTGGCCGACCGGGTGCGCGAGCACGTCGACGGGCTGGACGGGGTGCTGCACTCCATCGGGTTCGCCCCGGCGTCCTGCCTGGGCGGGAAGTTCCTCGCTGCCCCATGGGAGGACGTCGCCACCGCGATGCAGGTCTCGGCCTTCTCGCTGAAGTCCCTCGCGGTGGCCTGCCGGCCGCTGCTCGGCCGGGGCGCCTCGATCGTCGGGATGGACTTCGACAACCGGCAGGCCTGGCCCGCCTACGACTGGATGGGGGTTGCCAAGTCCGCGCTGGAGTCGACCTGCCGCTACCTCGCCCGTGACCTCGGCCCCGACGGTATCCGGGTCAACCTGGTCGCGGCGGGTCCGGTGAAGACGTTGGCCGCGAAGTCGATCCCCGGCTTCGCCGCGTTCGAGGACGCGTGGGACAGCCGGGCGCCGTTGGGCTGGGACGTGACCGATCCCGAGCCGGTGGCGCGCACCTGCTGCGCGCTGCTGTCCGACTGGCTGCCCAGCACTACCGGCTCGATGGTGTGGGCGGACGGCGGTTTCCACGCCATCGGTGTCTGAGCGCGCTGTGGACGTCGACGCCTTGCTGCTGCTCTCCTTCGGCGGGCCGGAGAGCCCGCAAGACGTGCGGCCGTTCCTGGAGAACGTCACCCGCGGCAGGGCAGTGCCGCCCGAGCGGCTGGACGCGGTCGCCGAGCATTACGCGCACTTCGGCGGCGTCTCCCCGATCAACGCCCGAAACCGGGAGCTGCTCGACCGGATCCGTGCGGTGCTGGACCTGCCGGTGTACTTCGGCAACCGAAACTGGCACCCGATGGTCGAGGACACCGTGGCGGCGATGGCCGCCGACGGGGTGCGCCGCGCGCTGGTGTTCGCCACCTCGGCGTGGGGCGGGTACTCTGGATGCCGGCAGTACCACGAGGACATCCGCCGGGCCCGCGCCGCGGTCGGTGCAGCCGCACCGGAGCTGGTCAAGCTGCGGCAGTTCTTCGACCACCCGCTGTTCGTGGCCGCGAACGCCGACGCGGTGCGCCGGGCCGTGGGCCGGGCCGGGCCGGGCGCGCGGGTGGTGTTCACCGCGCACTCGGTGCCCGTCGCGGCGGACGCCGCCTCGGGCCTGATCGCCGAGGGCGGGCACCGCTACTCCCGGCAGGTGATCGCGGCGTCGCGGCTGGTCGCCGCCGCAGCCGGGGTGGCAACGCACGATGTGGCGTGGCAGTCCCGCTCCGGTCCCCCGCAGGTGCCGTGGCTGGAGCCGGACGTGCTCGACCACCTCGAGGCTTTGCACGCGGTGGGCACCACCGCGGTGGTGCTCGCGCCCATCGGGTTCGTCTCCGACCACCTGGAGGTGGTGTGGGACCTCGACACCGAGGCGGCCGGGTGGGCCGCGGAGCTGGGCATGACGCTGGTGCGGGCCGACACCGCAGGGACCGATCCCCGCTTCCCGCGCCTGGTGGTGGAGCTCGTCGACGAGCAGGTGCACGCCACCGCTCCACGGCGACTCTCCGACGTGCCCGCGGCCGGCTGCGGTGCCGACGGCGGGCCCTGCGCGGTGGGCTGCTGCGAACCACCGATGTGTCGGATCAGCGCCGGCCCGCGCGCGGGGTGAGCACTCGCACCGCCTCGCCGACCGCCGAGCGCCGGGCCTCGCGCACCGCGGTGAACAGCGGGCGCAGCACGGACGACCGGGCTGCGGCCGCGGAGGCGGACAGCGCACCACCCGGCTCGTCGCCCTCCGCTGCGCGCAGGATGGCCTCGACCTCGTCGGCCTGCTCGAGTACCCACAGCACCCGACCGGGCGATCCCTGCGGCCACGGGGGGCGCACCCGGCGCGCGAGCGTCTCGGCGATCTCCTCCCGCACCCCGGGCCGGTGCCGCGCGACGTCGAGGTCCACCAGCGCCGTCGCCGCCTGACGCACCGCGCCGCGCAGGCCGTGCTCGGCCTCCGAGAGCAGCGGCTGCTCCGCCGGGGGCGCGGTGACCGGCGCGAACACCGTCCAGCGCAGCACACCGTCGGTCCCCGGCACCGGCACCACCGCCGGTCCGCTGCTGCCGAACAGTGTCACCTCGCTCACCGAGAGCGCGGCCCGGGTGAGGCTGCCGTCCGGTGGCAGGCCGCGGACGTCACCGGGCACCGGGAGCAGCAGCCGGCCTCCCTCCGCGCCGGCCCGACGCAGGCTGCCGAGCAACCCGACCACCGAGGTCGGCTCCTCGTCGGGCCGGGGCAGATCGAGCAGCCGGGCGGTGTCGGCGTCGGCAGCCACCACCTCGTGGTGCTCTGCCCAGGCGTGCAGAGCGTCGATCACGTCATCGGGAGCCGCCGAGCCGTGCAGCCAGGCAGAGGCCCACACGGTCAGGGTCGCGCTGGTACGGGGCACGGATCAGCAGGATAGGTCGCAGCCCCGGACCCGTGCACGCCGGCGTGGCGCCACGAGGAGCGCCTCCCGGGGAGATAGCGTCGCTCGACGTGCGTTCGAGGGACTATGGACCGGATCTGCAGGCTGGCCGTCGCACCCGGGCGGTGCCGGAGGTGCCGGCCGAACGGGGCATCGTGGTGGAGGACGCCGCCAGCGGGTTCTGCGGCACGGTGCTGCGCTGTGAGCGCGGCTCGGTGGTGCTGGAGGACCGGCGCGGAAACGTCCGGCTCTTCCCAATGCGCGCCGCCGCATTCCTGCTTGATGGGCGCCCCGTCACGCTGACGAAACCCCGATCAGCCGCACCTGCGGCGCGCACCCGGTCGGCGTCCGGGTCGGTCCGGGTCGAGGGGCTGTGGGCCCGCACCGCGCGGGCCAGCCGGATCTGGGTCGAGGGCCGGCACGACGCCGCGCTGGTGGAGCGGGTGTGGGGCCACGACCTGCGCGTCGACGGGGTGGTGGTGGAGTCCCTCGACGGCGTGGACGTGCTCGCCGAGCGCATCGCGGAGTTCGGCCCCGGGCCCCGTCGGCGGCTCGGGGTGCTGGTGGACCATCTCGTGCCGGGCAGCAAGGAGTCCCGCCTGGTCGCCGGGATCCGCGCCCAGCACGTGCTGGTCACCGGCCACCCCTACGTGGACATCTGGCAGGCCGTCCGACCCGCCGCGCTGGGCATCGCGGCCTGGCCCGACGTGCCGCGCGACGTCCCATGGAAGGAGGGCGTGTGCCGCGCCCTGGGCTGGGTGGACGACTCGGGCAAGGGGGACCCGCGGGAAGGCTGGCGGCAGGTCCTCGGGGCGGTGAGCACGTTCCGCGACCTGGAGCCCGCACTGCTCGGGTCGGTCGAGCATCTGATCGACTTCGTCACGTCGGGACGGTGAGCCAAACACCCTGCACTGGATGATCGAACCTGACACACTGGACACGTGACCGCTGTGGTCTGGCTCATCATCGGGTTCCTGTTGGTCGCCGCCGAGGTGGTCTCGGGTGAGTTCGTGCTGCTCATGCTGGGGGCCAGCGCGCTCGTTGCGGCCGGCTCAGCCGCGTTGGGCGCGCCGCTGTGGCTGGACGTGGCGCTGTTCGCGACGACCTCGCTGGCGCTGGTGACCCTGGCCCGTCCGGTGCTCAAGCGCCGGCTGCAGCAGGGCATCGGCACCACGACCGGCGTCGATGCGCTGGTCGGGATGAAGGCCGTCGTGGTGACCGCGGTGGATGCTCACAGCGGTCGGGTGAAGCTGCGCGGCGAGCTCTGGTCCGCCCGTGCCTTCGATGAGACCCAGGTGCTCGAGCCGGGCCGTTCCGTCACCGTCATGAACATCTCGGGTGCCACCGCCGTCGTCTGGGGAGAGCCCTGATGGAACCGATCTTCCTAATCGTCATCGCGGTCGTCCTGCTGGCGATCGTCATCACCACGGTCAAGGCCGTGGTGGTGATCCCGCAGGCGCAGGCCGCCGTGATCGAACGGCTGGGCAAGTACAAGGAGACCGCCACTCCCGGGTTGAACTTCCTGCTGCCGTTCGTGGACCGGATCCGGGCCCGGATCGACCTGCGTGAGCAGGTGGTGTCGTTCCCGCCGCAGCCCGTGATCACCCAGGACAACCTCACGGTGTCCATCGACACCGTCGTCTACTTCCAGGTCACCAACCCGCACGACGCCGTGTACGAGATCTCCAACTACATCATCGGCGTCGAGCAGCTCACCACCACGACGCTGCGCAACGTCGTCGGCGGGATGAGCCTGGAGGAGACCCTGACCTCCCGCGACTCCATCAACGCACAGCTCTCCGGGGTGCTCGACGACGCCACCGGCCGCTGGGGGATCCGGGTCGGGCGGGTGGAGCTCAAGGCGATCGACCCCCCACCGTCCATCCAGGACTCGATGGAGAAGCAGATGCGGGCCGACCGGGAGAAGCGCGCGACGATCCTGACCGCCGAAGGCCAGCGCGAGTCGGCCATCAAGACGGCCGAGGGGCAGAAGCAGTCCGCGATCCTCACCGCGGAGGGCGCCAAGCAGGCCGCGATCCTCGACGCCGAGGCCGACCGGCAGTCCCGGATCCTGCGTGCCCAGGGTGAGCGCGCCGCCCGCTACCTGCAGGCGCAGGGCCAGGCCAAGGCGATCGAGAAGGTGTTCGCGGCGATCAAGGCCGGCAAGCCGACGCCGGAGCTGCTGGCGTACCAGTACCTGCAGACGTTGCCGCAGATGGCGCAGGGTGAGGCCAACAAGGTGTGGCTGGTGCCGAGCGACTTCGGCAAGGCGCTGGAGGGCTTCACCAGGATGCTCGGGGCACCCGGCGAGGACGGCGTGTTCCGCTTCGAGCCCAGCCGCGACGACGACACCCCTCCGAGCCGGCCCGAGGAGGACGACGCAGCCCTCGCGAGCTGGTTCGACACCTCCACCGACCCCGAGGTCGCAGCCGCCGTGCGCGCCGCGGAGGAGGTCGCGCGCAAGGAGGTGCCGAGCGCGATGTCCGTGCCGGCGAACCCGCTCGGGCCGGGTTCCCGACCGGGCGCGGTCGGCGGGGGAGCACCGCGCGACGCGATCGGCGCCGCCGAGCCGCCGACCTCCGCCGAGACCACGAACCCGAACCCGCAGCCGCCGGTGCCCCCGGAGCAGCCCTACACGTAGCGAGCGCAGCGGCTAGCGACCCGACGCCAGGGAGAAGCCGTAGGGCAGCTCGAGCCGGTGCCGCGCCAGCAGCTCCGGGTCGGCGAGCAGCTCACGCGTGGGGCTGTCCGCGACCACTCGCCCCTCGTCGAGGACGACGCTGCGCGAGCACAGCTGCAGCGCATAGGGCAGGTCATGGGTGACCATGAGCATCGTGCGGTCCAGCCGGAGCAGTACCTCCGCGAGCTCGCGCCGCGCGAGCGGGTCGAGGTTGGACGACGGTTCGTCGAACACCAGAACCTCCGGGTCGCAGGCGAGCACGGTGGCCAGCGCCACCCGGCGCCGCTGACCACCGGACAGGTGCAGCGGGGACCGCTGCGCGAGCGCGGTCATGTCCACGGCGGTCAGCGCCGCGTGCACCCTGGCCTCGAGCTCCACGCCCCGCACCCCGAAGTTCGCCGGCCCGAACGCGACGTCCTCCGCCACGGTCGGCATGAACAGCTGGTCGTCGGGGTCCTGGAACACGATCCCGACCCGGCGCCGGACCTCCTGCAGGTGTTCCTTCACCACGGGGAGCCCACCCACCTCGACGGTCCCCGCCGACGGGCGGAGCACCCCGTTCAGCTGCAGCACCAGGGTGGTCTTGCCTGCCCCGTTGGGGCCGAGCAGTGCGACCCGTTCCCCAGGCTGCACGGTGAGGTCCACCCCCGCGAGGGCCGGGCTGCCGTCCGGGTAGGCGAACGTGAGCCCCGACACCCGCAACGAGGGAGCGCTGCGTTCGCTCACGTCCACCACCGGGCCGCGACCGCGATGACCAGCGCCGCCGCGACGGGGACCAGACCCGCCGCCCACTCTCGCCGTCCGGCGGGGGCCTCGACGAGCACCGGCATGGCACCCGTCCACCCCCGGGCCAGCATCGCGAGGTGCACCCGCTCGCCCCGCTCATAGGAACGCAGGAACAGGCTCCCGACGCCGCGTGCGGTGGCCCCGGCCTGCCACAGCAGCCGCGGGTCGTGCCCGCGGGAGATCCGCGCGACGCGCATCCGCCGGGCCTCGCCGACGATCACCTCGACGTAGCGCAGCATCAGCGTTGCGATCGTCGTGACGGTGCCGGGCACGTGGAGCCGCTGCAACCCGAGGAGCAGGTCGCGGGCAGGTGTGGTGGCGGCGAGGGTCAGCGAGGTCAGCACGCCGAGGGTTCCCTTGATGACGATGTTCCAGCCGGCGAGCAGGCCCGGGACCGACAGCGAGAGCCCGGCGACCTCCACCCGCTCGCCGCCCTCGGTGAAGGGCAGCAGTACGGCGAGCACCAGGAAGGGCGCCTCGATGAGCGAGCGCGCCGCGATCCAGCCGGGCGGGATGGCGGCGACGACCCACACCGCGCACAGCAGCAGGAAGTACCCGCCGAACGCCCAGAACGCCTCGCGCGGGGTGGCGACCACGCAGCAGACGAGCAGGAACGCGGCGAGGACCTTGACCTGCGGGGCGAGGCGGTGCACCGGCGAGACACCCGGCAGGTGCAGCGGGTGCGCGTGACCGGCGCCCACCGCGTCAGCCCGATCCGGGGTCTCGGCTGCGGCGAGGCCGCAGCAGCCAGAACAGTCCACCGGCGACGAGCAGTGTCGCCAGCACCCCGATCACGCCGGAGACGCCGGACAGGCCCTCGTCGCCGCCGACGGTGTAGTCGGCGAGCGGGCTGTCGGCGAGCGCGTGCTCGTCCGCGTTCTGCGCGATGCACTCGCCGGTGAGCTGTTCGCCGGACTCGGTGCACCCGCCGAGGACGACCGAGTCCAGCCCGTCGGGGCTCGACGAGGCGAGGTAGGACACCAGCCCGGCGATGAGCAGCGCGACCAGGCCGAAGCCGACGAAGAACCGGAGCGGGACGCGCCGCTGCGTCGGGGTGCTCACGAGGTGCTCCCGGAGGCCGGTGCGGGCGCGGCGGCCCGCTGCGCTGGCGACGGTGCGCTCCGCAGGAAGTAGACCAGGTCCGGCCGCGCCGAGGTCACGGCGCCGACCGTGAGCGCGGTGATGAGCCCCTCTCCCACACCGATGAGGACGTGCACGCTGATGATGCTGACGGCCACGGCCGTCAGGGATACGCCGCCCGCGCCGCCGATCGCGTACTGCAGCACGAAGCCGCACGACGCGACGACGGTGTTGACGAGGGCGGACACGAACGCGACCCCGACGAGGCCACCACGGCTTCGCGTCGCGATCCGGCGCAGCGCGAGCGCGGTGCAGAACCCGACCGCCGTGCCGATGATCGCGATGTTGGTGATGTTGGTGCCCAGGGCCGTGAGGCCGCCGTCGGCGAACAGCAGCGCCTGCACGACCAGCACGATCCCGACGCAGAGGGCTCCGAGCCACGGACCGACCAGCAGGGCGGCCAGCGCTCCCCCCAGCAGGTGACCGCTGACCCCGGGCAGCACCGGGAACTGGACCATCTGGACGGCGAAGACGAACGCGGCGACCAGACCCGCCATCGGTGCGGTGCGCTCATCGAGTTGCGACCGTGCTCGGACCAGCGCCACACCCAGGCCGGCGACCGCGATCAACCCGAAGGCCGCCGAGGTGGGAGCGTTCACGATGCCGTCGCTCATGTGCATCGCGAATGAGGTGGTGCTCATGGGAGTCTCCTCGGATCACCGATCCCCGTGTCACTCCGCACAGTAGTGCGCTCTCCTTGTTATTGCCAGATTCAGGCAGCGGAATCTGACCGCTGTTGCGTCGGGTAGCCATCGGAGGGCATCTACACCTACCTACCCACGAGGCCCCCCTCAGGAGAGTGAAGGGTGACCACCCGAACGTGATGGGACACGGATGTCGAGCACGAGTCCCGCCACGCCGACCACCGCGCTCAGCACTGACACCATCAGCAGGGCGGGGGAGGTGGCGCCGGTCAGCGCGTCACCGAGCAGGACGACGGCCACCGATCCGGGCACGATGCCAAGGGCGGTGCCCGCGAGGAAGTGCCGCAGGCTGATCGAGGACACCGCGCTGCAGTAGTTGAGTGCCGAGAACGGCACCGGTGGGATCATCCGTAGCGCCGCGATGGTGGACCAGCCGCGGGTGTTCAGCCGAGCGTTGACCCGGTGCAGCGCGCCGCGGCCGAGGAAGGGGGCGACCGTCTCCTGTCCGACACTCCGGACCAGGCCGAACGCGAGCACCGCGGACAGCATGGTGGCTCCCCACGACAGCGCCACGCCGGTGAACGGCCCGAACAGCAGCCCCGCGGCGAGCGTGAACACCGTGCGCGGCACCGGCGCCACGGTGACGACGGCGTGCCCGAGCAAGAACGCCAGGGGCGCCGCCGAACCCGCCGAGCGCACCCAGGACCGGATTTGCACCGGGTCCGGGACGGGCAGCAGCAGCGCGACCGCCACCAGCGCGGCGAGCAGGATCACGCCGGCCACCAGGCGGGTGCGACGGACGTGCCGGCATGAGGGGCACCCAGGGGTGGTCATCGTGCCGATGGGTTCCTCTCGGGGCGGCTCAGCCCGCGGGCCCGACCCACGCCCGCGAGCAGGCCCCGCTGCGGGATGCCCCGCACCGGCTCCGCGGCGGCGCCCTCCTCGTCGAGGACGTCGTTCGCGGCCAGCACCCCGGACATCGAGGAGCGCTCCATGAGCCCGGCGAGGAACGGGAGGCACACGTGGTCGCCGGCGACGCGGACGCCGCGGGCGTCGGTGCGCACCCCCGGCCGGGTCCCGGCACTGCCCGGCGGGAAGGCCGGCGCGGTGGCCTCGAACCGCTGCTCGAGGTGCAGCACCCGCGCGTCGGCGGTCTCCGGCCACAGCGCCGCGAGCTCGCCGCGCATCCGGTCGGTGGCCTCCGGTGCGCTCGCCGCGGTGCACGCGTAGGAGTGCAGCTCCAGCACCGACCCGCCGGTGCGCCTCGCCCACTGCGCGGACGGTTCTTCCAGCCGGTGGTAACAGCTGATCGAGTCCAGCGTCGGCTCCCGGGTCACCGCGCTGAACGGCGCCCGGTCGCCGGCGACGTCACGGTCCAGCCACAGCCGGGTGACGGCGAACGGGGGAGCGGTGCGCAGCGCCGCGACCTGCTCGGCCAGCCGGGGAGCGAGCCGCGCCGCCGCACCGGAGGCGGCCAGCAGGTTGCGCAGCCCCGCCGGGTCCAGCGCCAGCAGCACATGGCGTGAGGTCAACGCTCGGTCCCCCAGCTCTAGCCGCCACCGGTGATCAGCGGTGGGCACCAGCCGCTCGACGCGGGTGCCCACGCGGACGTCCGCCCCGCAGTGGCGCAGATGCTCGGCCAGCGGGCCCCAGATGCTGGTCAGGTGGTCGGTGTCGGGGACGTCGAACCCGATGCCCTCCGGGTTGCCGAGGAAGTAGTAGTGGAACATCGCCACCAGCTCCGCGGCTGACATCCCATCCTGGTCGTTGAAGAACGAGCGGGCGAACGCCTCGAACAGCATCGCCTGCGCCCGGTCCGACATCCCGAGCCTGGCCAGGAAGTCCCCGGCGGAGACGTGGTCGAGGGTGACCGTCGTCTCGGGGCGATCGTAGGCAAGCAACTGCCGTCCGACATCGGGGTCGGCGGAGACCACGTCGCGCAGCCCGAGGCTGGGGGAGCGGGCCAGCAGCGCAAGCAGGTTCAACGGCGGCGCCGAGGGCAGTCCGGTGAGGTCCTCCGCCGGCCACTGCCGGGAGATCACCGGGTAGCTGCCGACGGGGCGCAGGAAGCGCAGGTCGGGCGCGGCGCGGCGCAGCACGTCGCGCCAGGTGTAGTAATGCCGGAAGAAGGCGTGGAACCCGTGCTCGACGTTCTGGGTGGTGCCGTCGGGCAGGGTCACCGGCCACGCTCCGAGCCGCCCGCCGAGGGTGTCAGCGGCCTCGAGCAGCGTCACGCGTACACCCCGCTCGGCGAGCACCACCGCCGCGGAGACCCCGGCGACGCCCGCGCCGACCACCACCGCCGTGGTGCCCGCGGGCACTGTGCGTGGACGGCTGCGGTCTGGCACGACGAGTACCCGTGGGCGCATCCGCAGCGGCGCTGCCCGGCTCGACAGCGCGTTCACCATGACCCGACCTCCGCAGCGGCACTCACGACGACGACCGCGATCACCGTAGAGGGCTCGTCGTGACGTTTGGTGCGCCGGTGTCGGGGATTGGCCGGTGGCCCTGCCGGGTAGCCACCCCGGACGGACTCGACGGTGCAGCGATCAGCGGAGGAGTGCGGCGATGCAGGCCCTGACATGGCACGGGCGCAGGGACGTCCGGGTGGAGACGGTGCCGGACCCGAAGATCGAGCAGCCGACGGACGCGGTGATCCGGGTTACGACGACGGCGATCTGCGGCTCGGACCTGCACCTGTACGAGGTGCTGGGACCCTTCCTGGAGAAGGGGGACGTCCTCGGGCACGAGCCGATGGGCATCGTCGAGGAGGTCGGGCCGGAGGTCACCCACATCAAGGCGGGGGACCGGGTGGTGATCCCGTTCAACATCTCGTGCGGGCATTGCTGGATGTGCGAGCGGAAGCTCTACGCGCAATGCGAGACCACCCAGAACCGGGAGCAGGGCATGGGAGCGTCGCTGTTCGGCTACACCAAGCTCTACGGCCAGGTCCCGGGTGGGCAGTCCGAGTACCTGCGGGTGCCCCAGGCTCAGTTCGGGCCGATCCCGGTGCCCGAGGGGCCACCGGACGAGCGGTTCGTCTACCTCTCCGACGTGCTGCCGACCGCGTGGCAGGCCGTCGACTTCGCCGACGTCCCCGACGGTGGCAGCGTGGCGGTGTTCGGGCTCGGTCCGATCGGGCAGATGTCGGCCCGGATCGCCCGGCACCTCGGCTACCGGGCCATCGCGATCGACCTGGTGCCCGAGCGGCTCGAGATGGCCCGCCGGCACGGCATCGAGGTGCTCAACTCCCGAGACCACAACGACATCCCCGCTGCCCTGCGGGACCTCACGGACGGGCGTGGACCGGACTCGGTGATCGATGCGGTGGGCATGGAGGCGCACGGCTCGCCCGGCGCCGAGTTCGCCCAGAAGCTGACCGGGCTGCTGCCGGACGCCGTCGCCGCCCCGCTGATGCAGCGGGCCGGCGTGGACCGGCTGTCAGTGCTCTACCAGTGCATCGAGTCAGTACGCCGCAGCGGCACGATCTCGCTCTCGGGAGTCTACGGCGGGGCCGCCGATCCGATGCCGATGCTGCAGATGTTCGACAAGGGCATCAAGGTGACGATGGGCCAGGCGCACGTCAAGCGGTGGATCGACGAGGTGCTGCCCCTGGTGCTCGACGACGCGGACCCGCTCGGCGTCGCCGACCTGGCCACCCACCGGATGCCGCTGGCCGACGCCCCGCACGGGTACGAGATCTTCCAGAAGAAGCAGGACGGTGCCATCAAGGTGCTCCTCACACCTTGATCCGCCAGGCGCGCCTGAAACTAGTGCCAGTGCCGCCAGGGGTCGTCCACCGGCACCGGCTGCGATCGTAACCGGGGTGCAGGGTGCCCTGACCGCCAACGGGAACCCGCAGGACAACGATGACGATGGAGATGATCTCGCGATGGGTCAGGATCAGTTCAGTCAGCAGGACCCCACGCAGCAGCACGCGCAGCCCGGGAGTGGCAGTGAGACGGTGACGTATCCGGGCCGGACCGAGGAGATGGACGTTCATCCTGATCACGGCGAACAGACCTACCGGGGGATCGGTCGGCTTGAAGGGAAGAAGGCGGTGATCACGGGCGGTGATTCCGGTATCGGTCGTGCTGTGGCGTTGGCGTTCGCCCGGGAGGGCGCTGACCTACTGATCTCCTACCTGGAGTCCGAGGAGCAGGATGCCCAGAAGACGGTAGCCCTGGTCGAGGAAGCCGGGTGCCGTGCTGTCACTGTTTCTGGTGATGTCCGCGAGGAGATGCACTGCCAGCACATTGTGGAGCGTGCTGTCGAGGAGTTCGGTCACATTGACGTGCTGGTCAGCAACGCGGCCTACCAGATGTCGCAGAGCGCAGGGATCGCGGAGATCACCACCGACCAGCTCGACCGGGTGTTCAAGACCAACGTCTATGCGATGTTCTGGTTGTGCAAGGCTGCCATCCCGCACATGCCGTCGGGGTCCACGATCATCACCAGCTCGTCGGTTCAGGCGTTCCAGCCCTCACCGCACCTACTCGACTACGCCGCTTCCAAGGGCGCGATCGTCAACTTCACCAAGGCGCTGGGCGCGAATCTGGTGGAGCAGGGCATCCGGGTTAATTCCGTTGCCCCCGGCCCGGTGTGGACTCCGCTGATCCCCGCGACCATGCCCGAGGAGATGGTCGAGTCCTTCGGGCAACAGTCACCCATGGGACGGGCGGCGCAGCCGGCCGAGCTCGCCCCGATCTACGTCTTCCTCGCCTCCCAGGAGTCTAGCTACATCACCTCGGAGGTCCTCGGGGTCACCGGCGGTTCGCCCATTACCTGAGCGGCACTGAGGGAGCTGCTCGCACGTGCTGCCGGCCCCCCACTAGGCGAAGCAGGACCGAGGAGCGAGGATGGATCACCAGGATCTGACCGGTTACTACACCTACCGCAGCTTCCTCAACCGGCAGGATCCGACCGATGACCTCAACAGGATCCGTTTCGGGGAAGGGGAGCTGTTCGTCTGGGTCGCTCCCGACGGTGTCATCCAGGGCACGCTCGGGTTCCCTGCCGACCCGCTTGCGAGCGAGAAAGACTTCATGGACATCAGTGGCCGGGTGATGAGCTGGTCGCCTCCGGCCGTCGAGCTCGAAGGTCTCGGTCGCCCCGGGACGGGAACCGAGGCATTCGACTACAAGTACCAGGCCACTCTGGCGCCGAGCTTCCCGGATGCCGTCGGCCAGCGACCGGCGTTGGTGGGAACGGTCCTACGCGCCCAGCCACATGGCAGCGCGCCGGCCGGCTTCACCGCGAGCCTGATCGCCGTCAGCGCGACTTCCCGCGCCCGAAGGACATCCCCGGAGTCGCGCTGAACCCGGACGCGATCACGATGTTCGCCTCGCGGCGCCACCGCCTGCAGCACGCGGTGTGGCACACCGTGCGTACCCAGTGGCACGCCCTGAAGGGTGATACGAGCGCGGTCGCGGAGATCGAGGCGCGCGGCTGGTGGCCGGAGCGCCCTCCGTTCCGCGAGACCCGTGCCCTCGACCTCGAGAACGGTGCGGGTGAGGACTTCCTGTACATGCACCGGAAGATGTTCCTGATGCTCAAGGACGCCTACGGGCAAACCGGTGCGCCACCTCCGACCGGTTGGACGGCCCTACCCGGGGCCGCCGTGCCACAGACGGTCTACGACGAGGCGACCGACTCGGGGACGAGAACGTTCGTCTTCGCTCCGGACAGCTCCGGTTTCATGGTGCCACCGCCGGCACGTGAGGACGACATCGACCGCATGATGAAGTCACCCACCTTCCTGAGTGGAGTCATGCGGCCGTTGTCCGGCCTCGGGGCGACCGACCACAGCTTGGCCAGCACGACCGGGATCAGGACCAGCCCGAGCCCGACGTGCAGCCCCTGGTTGAGCCGGAACAGCCAGGACGGGCTGGTCGGCCACCCGAACACCGGAAGGTACAGCCCACCCGGATCGGCCGGGATGGCCTGGCCGAACTGCGGGCCGTAGGCGACCCAGGAGAGCAGGCCGGTGACGGAGACGATCGGCAGTGCGGCGAGCAGCACCGCGCCCAGCACCGAGGTGAGCCATGGCCCGCGCAGCGGGCTACGCCACCACCGCAGGTTGGACGGACCCGGCGGGCGGTGCCGCTCCAGTGCAGCCCACAGCCTGCGCGGCGTCCCGTAAGCGTCGCCGCGCTCCGGCGCCTCCTGGACTGGGGCCGGGTCGGTGGGATGCATGGGATAATCCTTGCGACCCTGCGTGACCACCGGCAAACCGTATTCGGCTTACAGCGGGGTGACGGCCACTCCGCCCGCGGGGCCTCCGGCGCTGCTCCGCCGGGCGGGACCGTCCCGGCGGCACCCGTATCCTGCTGATCATGCCTCTCCCCGTCGCCGAGCAGCAGATCGAGCGCACCAGCCGCCGCGGTGACCTCGCCGCGCTCGCCGTCGCCATCGGGTTCGCCGCCGCGGTGACGGTGACCGGATTGGTGCTGGGACCCGCGGTGCTCGCCGGGAACGGACCGCTCTACGCGGTTCCGCTCCCGCACGTCGGCCCGGGCACCCCGGCCGCGATCGTGGTGGCGGTCGCGGTGATTACCTGCGGCCCGCGGCTGGCGCAGCAGTGGGCGTGGCCCCGGCTGCTCGCCGCGGGATACGTCACCGCGGTGGCCTGGACCCTGTCGCTCGCCCTGGTCGACGGCTGGGGATGGTTCACCAGCCGGTTGACCCGTAGACACGAGTACCTCTCCGAAGTGGGTGGGGTCACCGACGTCGGTGCGATGCTCGCCGGCTTCACCGACCGGATCCCGGACGGCTCGCCCGGCATCTGGGCCACCCACGTCGCCGGCCACCCGCCGGGCGCGTTCCTCGTCTTCATCGCGCTGGACCGGGTGGGGCTGGGGGGCGGCGTGGCGGCGTCACTGGCGTGCGTGCTGGTCGGCGGGCTCGCCGCGGTCGCCGTTCCGGTGACCCTGCGCGCGCTCGGCGACGAGCCGGCCGCCCGCGCCGTGGTGCCGTTCGCGGCGCTGTTCCCCGGAGCGGTGTGGGTGGGGGCGTCGGCGGACGGGCTGTTCGCCGGGGTCACCGCCACCGGGGTGGCGCTGCTCGCGCTCGGCTGCACGGGACGTGCACCCCGCCACAACGCCGCCGCGCTGGCCGGCGGGGTAGTGCTCGGCTACGGGCTCTACCTCTCCTACGGCCTGACCCTGATGGCGCTGCCGGTGCTGGCCATCGCGCTGATGACCCGGCGGCTGCGTCCCCTGCTGCTGGGTGGGGTCGGGGTGGCCGCGGTGGTGCTGGCGTTCACCGCGTCGGGCTTCTGGTGGGCCGACGGGTACTCCGCGCTCGTGGTGCGCTACCACGCGGGCATCGCCGCGGACCGGCCCTACGCGTTCTGGGTGGTCGCAAACCTGGCGTGCCTGTTGGTGGTCGCGGGTCCGCTGGTGGTGCGGGCCGCGGCACCCGCGCTGCGGTGCTGGCGGACCCCGCCTGCGGCGCTGTTCCTCGCCGCCGCCGCCGCGGTGGCGCTGGCCGACGTGTCGGGGCTGAGCAAGGCCGAGACCGAGCGGATCTGGCTGCCGTTCGCGGTGTGGCTGCTGGCCGGCGCGGCGCTGCTGTCCCCGTCGAGCCGCCGGTTCTGGCTCGTCGTGGGGGCGTGCGTGGCACTGGGGGTCAACCATCTGCTGCTGACGGCGTGGTGAGGACCATGGACGGGGTCCGTCAGCCCGCGCCGGCCTGTCAGCCCGCGCCGGACGTGGCTGGGGCCCGCAGCGGGTCGGTGGCGAAGGCGGCGACGCCGTCGGCGAACGTGGTGGCGGCCCGGAAGCCGAGCAGCTCCGCCGCCCGCGCCGGGTCGGCCACCACGTGCCGGACGTCCGCCGCGCGGGTGCCGCCCACGATCCGCGGCGCCGGGCCGCCCATCGCGGCCGCCAGCGTGGTGGCCAGCTCCCCGACGGTGTGCGGTTCACCGGAGCAGACGTTCACCGCGCGGAACCCCGGCTCCGGGGCGTCCAGCGCCAGCAGGTTCGCCACGGCGACGTCGCTGACGTGCACGAAGTCACGGCGCTGCGCCCCGTCCTCGAGCACCGTGGGGGCCTCGCCCCGCTCCAGCGCGGAACGGAACAGCGCCGCCACGCCGGCGTACGGGGTGTCGCGTGGCATCCGGGGCCCGTAGACGTTGTGGTAGCGCAGCGCCCACAGCGAACCGCCGGTCTGCCGGGCCCACGCCGCGGCCAGGTGCTCCTGCGCGAGCTTGGTCGCGGCGTAGGTGGAGCGTGGATCGAGCGCGGCGTCCTCGCCGACCAGCTCCGGCTCCAGCGGCGCGCCGCAGTGCGGGCACGGGGGCTCGTACCGGCCAGCGTCGAGGTCCTCGGTCCGCCGCTGCCCGGCGCGCACCGGGCCGTGCACCGGGCACGAGTAGGCGCCTTCGCCGTAGACCACCATCGAGCTCGCCAGCACCAACCGCGACACCCCCGCGGCGTGCATCGCCGCCAGCAGCACCGCGGTCCCGAGGTCGTTGTTCGCCGCGTAGGCGGGCGCGTCCGAGGCGTCCAGCCCGTGGCCGACCATCGCCGCCTGGTGGCACACGGCGTCCACTCCGGTCAGCAGCCCTTCGAGCAGCTCCGCGTTGCGCACGTCCCCCGCGACGAAGTCGTGCCGGTCCGTCCACTCCGGACGGTCGCTGCCGTGCGCGGCAGGCAGCAGCACGTCGAGCGCCACCACCTCGTGGCCGGCGTCGGCCAGCCGGTCGACGATCTGCGATCCGATGAACCCGGCGCCGCCGGTGACGAGTACGCGCACGGGCGCACGCTAGCCGGGGTTGCGCTGCGACCGTGATCGGGGTAAGCCCCTCCAGACGTCAACGGGAGGACACTCAGGTGGGCATCGGTGAGATCGCGGCAGCCGTCGGGAAGGGCTTGTTCGCCGGGCTGGCGGGCACCGCCGTCATGACGGTGTCGAGCACGCTCGAGGCGAAGCTCAGCGGGCGCGGTGCGAGCAGCACGCCGGCCGATGCTGTGAAGGCCGCGCTGGGGGTGGAAACGACCAGCGACACCGGCGAGCAGCGCCTGAACACGGTCGCGCACTGGGGCTACGGCACCGGGTGGGGCGCGGTGCGGGGCCTGCTCGCCGCCGCCGGCGTCCGCGGCCCGATGGCCGGCCTGGTGCACTTCGCCGCCGTGTGGGGTGGGGAGCAGGTGATACTGCCCTCGCTGGGCGTCGCGTCACCCACGTGGGAGTACGGCGCGAAGGCGACCGCGACGGACGTGCTGCACCACGTCGTCTACGCGGCTGCCACCAACGCTGCTTACGAGTGGCTCGATCGGCACTGACGCCTCCGCAGCAACCTGCCACATGGAGCATGTGGCGCTTTTCGCGGCCCGCGGAGCTGCCAGATGGCTCCATGTGGAGGGCGGCGGGGGTGCTCCCGAGCGCCCTACTACCGTGATCGCCCATGGAACGCAGCGCGCGGCGTCTGGGCCGGGCCCTCGTCGTGGTCGTCGATGACCGGGCGGCCAGTGGCGAGCACGAGGACAGCACCGGGCCCCTGGTCACCGAGCTGCTGGAGGAGGCCGGCTTCGTGGTCGACGGCTCGGTGGTCGTCGCCGGGGAAGCGGTGGACATCCGCAACGCGCTGAACACGGCGGTGATCGGCGGCGTGGACCTGGTGGTGACGGTCGGCGGCACCGGTGTCTCGCCGCGCGACGTCACCCCGGACGCGACCGCGGGAGTGCTGGACAAGCGGGTCGCCGGTATCGCCGAGGCGATCCGGGCCTCGGGCCTCGCGGCCGGGGCGACCGATGCCGGACTCTCGCGCGGGCTCAGCGGGGTCTCCGGCAGCACACTGGTGGTGAACCTGGCGTCCTCCCGCGCTGCGGTGCGGGACGGGATGGCCACCCTGACCCCGCTGGTCGGGCACGTCATCGAGGAGCTGTCCGGGCTGGCGTAAGTCAGCCGATGGTGCCGGTGCCCGGCACGCCCCCGGGAGGAGACACTGGAGGGGTGGACGAGGCGGCGAGGCAGCGTGCGCAGTGGCTGCGCCTGGTGTTCGGCGAGGTGCTTCCGGATCCCACGGCGAACGAGCGGGACGAGGATGACGCCGATCAGGACGCCGACCGCGAGCGGTGGTATCGGGAGAACCGCCCGCCGCACCATGACCCGCGGTAGCCGCCGCAGCCCGCCGGCGCGTGTCATCAGCGCAGGGTCACGGTGACGGCTTGCGACAGCGAAGCCCCGGCGACCCGCGTTGCGGCGTCCGGGTTCAGGGCTACCAGCACCAGCCTGCCCGCGGACGCGGCGGAACCCTTGCCCGGTGCCAGCACGGTGAGCACCCGGGCCCCTCGAGCCAGTACCACCGCCTGGTCCTGCCGCTCGCTGAGGCTCACCACGTCCACCGTCGCACCCGGATGCAGCAGCGTGGCCACGTCCGGATCGGACAGCCGCACCGGGACGCTCACCGCGCCGGGGTCAGCGGCGATGCTGCGGGTCAGCGCGGCTCCGGTGAGCCGTACGTCGGTGATCGGCTCCCCGCGGCGCAGTGGCGCGGCGAGCAACCGCCCGACCACGTCGTCCACCGAGTGGGCCGAACCGTCGGGCACGACGCCGTCCGGAAGGGTCTGCAGCTGCACCGCGGAGGGATCGAGCGCGGCACCGGGAGCCAGGTCGTGGGCGGCGACGACGACCAGCACCTCGGCGGTGGACCCGACCCGGGGGGTCAACGCGAGGGCGGCCGCCAGCAGCACCAGCAGTCCGGCCGCGACCCGGCGCAGCAGGACGGTCCGCGACCACCCGCCCTGCCAGGCCGTTCCCAACCGGTCCCGCAGCAGCGGTGCCAGCGTCCGCGGACCCGTGCGGTTTCCCCCGCGCCCCATCCCGACCCCTCTCGCAGTCCGGGGGCCGACGGTAGGACGTGCGGTACCCGGACGTGGGAGGGACGGGACCAGCTTGTGGACAACCGGCCCGTTGGGGACAGCGAATCAGGACGCGGCGGTGGCGGGCGTGCTGCTACTGCTCGATGAGCCCGACGAGGACGTGCCCGACCCGGAACCCGGCTTCCCGGAACCCGACTTGGCCGAGTCCGACTTGGCGGAACCCGACTTGGCCGACTCGGACTTGGCCGAGTCGGACTTGGCAGGATCAGACTTGGCGGAGTCCGACTTCGACTCGTCCTTGCCCTCGCCGGATGCGCGCGCCGGGTCGGTCCGGCTGTCGGTGCGGTAGAACCCGCTGCCCTTGAACACGATGCCGACCGAGGAGAAGAGCTTGCGCAGCCGGCCGGTGCACTCGGGACAGTCGGTGAGCGACGAGTCCGAGAACGCTTGGACGGTGTCGAAGCGGTGCTCGCACGCGGTGCACGCGTAGGAGTAGGTTGGCACGTTTCGCCTCCAGCGGAGCCAGCCCGATTGGCAGTCGGCACCTGAGAGTGCCAACACCGATGATGCGCCAGCACGCGCTGCGGCGCAAATAGCTCCCGTCACCTCCGCGGCGGCAGCAGACCTCGCCCAGGGGTCAGGACCCCGGTCATCCGCACGTCGTGCGGCTCGGCCGGCAACTCGTCGACGAGCTCATCGTCGCGCACCACCGCGAGGAGCGGGACGTCGTCGCCGGCCAGCGGCAGGCTCCGGTCGTAGTGCCCCCCGCCACGGCCCAGCCGCACCCCCGTGCCGTCCACCGCCAGGGCCGGCACCAGCACCAGTGCGGCCTCGACGATCGCGCCCGGACCCAACCGTGGCCCGTCGGGTTCGAGCAGCCCGAACGGCCCGGAGCGCAGCGCCCCCGTATACACCGCCCAGTCCAGCGGGCCGTGCGCGGCGACCACCGGCAGGAGCACCCGGTGCCCGCGGGCGAGCAGGCCGTCGAGCAGCGTTCCCGATCCCGGCTCGGTCCCGACCGGGTGGTAGGCGCACACCGTGCCGGGCACGGGGAGCACCACGGCGGCCAGCGCCCGCGCCTCGGCCTCCCGCACCGGCGCGGGCACCGCCCGCCGGGCGGCGAGCAGCGTCCGGCGCAGCTCCCGTTTCCGGTCCCGTTCCCGGGCCACCGCAGCGGGATCCATGGAACCCAGTGTGCCCCGGCGACGGAGGATGAGGCTCCCAGTAGGCTCGCCGAGCATGAGCCTCCGCACCGCCGTCGTGCCGGCCGCCGGGCTCGGTACCCGCTTCCTGCCGACCACCAAGTCGGTACCCAAGGAGCTGCTGCCGCTGGTCGCCACCCCCGCGATCGAGATCGTCGCGGCGGAAGCCGCCGAGGCCGGCGCGCAGCGGCTCGTGATCGTCACCTCGCCGGGCAAGCGCTCCGTGATCGAACACTTCCGGCGCCAGCCGGACCTGGAGGACACCCTGCGCGAGCGGGGCAAGGACGCCGAGCTCGCCAAGATCCTCCGCGCCCCGGACCTGATCACCGCCGAGGTCGCGATCCAGGAACGGGCGTTGGGTCTCGGCCACGCCGTCGGGTGCGTGGAACCGAACCTCGACGAGGACGACGACGTGATCGCCGTGCTGTTGCCGGACGACCTGATGCTGCCCTTCGGCGTGTTGGAACGGATGGCGCAGGTGCGAGCCGAGCACGGGGGAAGCGTGCTGTGCGCGCTCGACGTCCCGCGAGAGGAGGTCTCGGCCTACGGCGTGTTCGACACGGAGGACGACACTGCCATGGGCGCCGACGTCATGCGGGTGCGCGGGATGGTCGAGAAGCCTTCGCCGGACGAGGCCCCCTCCACCTTGGTTGCCGCCGGGCGCTACCTGCTGGACCGGGCGGTGTTCGACGCGCTGAAGCGCATCACGCCGGGCGCCGGTGGGGAGCTGCAGCTCACCGACGCGGTCGCGCTGCTGGTCGAGGAGGGGCACCCGGTGCACCTCGTGGTGCACCGCGGCGGACGCCACGAGCTGGGTAACCCGGCCGCGTTCCTGCGCGCCGCGGTGGACTTCGCGCTGTCGGACCCCGAGCATGGTCCGGACCTGCGGGAGTACCTGCAGAACCTGCTGGACGGCAAGGGCTCGGCACTGCGGTGAGGTCGCTGGACGAGCAGCTCGGTCAGGTGCTCGAGGCTGCGGTGTGTCCGGCCCCGGTGCGGGTGGCGATCTCCGAGGCGCAGGGGATGCTCTGCGCCGAGGACGTCGTGGCCGAGCGCTCGCTGCCCGGCTTCGACCAGGCCGCGGTGGACGGTTTCGCGGTCCGCAGCGTCGACGTGCAGGAGGTGCCCGTGACGCTGCCGGTCGTCGGGGAGATCGCCGCCGGTTCCCGCCAGCCACTGCGGCTGCTCCCCGGCCAGGCGGTGCGGGTGGCCACGGGGGCCGCGCTGCCCACCCTCGCCGACGCCGTGGTGCCGATCGGGCACACTGAGGACGGCACCGTGCAGGGCGCGAAGGTCACCGTGTCCCGCGCCGTGCCGTCCAAGGCGTACGTCCGCCGCACCGGGGAGGACGTGCAGACCGGCGACGTCGCGGTGCGCTCCGGCGCGGTGATCGGCTCGGCGCAGGTGGGGCTGCTCGCCGCGGTGGGCCGGGCCAAGGTGCGAGTGCATCCACGGCCCCGGGTGTCGGTGCTCTCGGTGGGCGACGAGCTGGTCGACGTCGACCGCACCCCGGGTACCGGGCAGGTGTACGACGTCAACTCCTATGCTCTGGCTGCTGCCGCCCGCGACGCCGGCGCCGACGTGCACCGGGTGGGGATCGTGGCGCCCGACCCGCGCCGGCTGCGTGAGATCGTCGAGGGACGGCTGCTGCTCTCCGAGGTCGTCGTGCTGGCCGGCGGTGTGGGTGGTGCCACCGGTGACGAGGTGCGTGGCGCGCTTGCCGACCTCGGTCCGTTCGACGTCGATCGGGTGGCCATGCACCCGGGCTCGGTGCAGGGGTTCGGGCGGCTCGGCCCGGACGGGGTGCCGACGTTCCTGCTGCCGGGCAACCCCATCAGCGCGCTGGTGGTCTTCGAGGTGCTGGTGCGCCCGCTGATCCGGCTCGCCCTGGGCAAGCGCAGCGCGCAGCGGCGGACCGTGACCGCACGGCTGCTGTCGTCGGTGACCTCCACGGCCGGGCGACGCGGATTCCTCCGCGGTCAGTTGCTGCGCGACCCGGACAACGGCGAGTACCTGGTGCAGCCACTGGGCACCTCGGGATCACACCTGCTGTCCTCGCTGGCCGAGGCCAACTGCCTCGTTCTCGTCGACGCCGCCGTCACCGAGCTGCCCGCGGGGGACGAGGTCGCGGTGAGCTTCCTCGCCCAGCGCGGGTGAGCGCGTGGTGCTCGGTGTCATGGGAGACCGCCATCCCGGCTGGCCGGCACGTCCAGGTCCGGTACGGGTGGCTGCGGGTGAGGTGGCGCTGCGGCCGGTCCGCTGGCGGGACGGCAAGGAATGGAGCCGGCTGCGGATCCGGGACGAGGTCTACCTGCGGGCCTGGGAGCCCGACGGGTCCGGAAGCTGGGTGGATCGCCACGCACCGACCGCCTGGCCCGCGCAGTGCTCCGGCCTGCGGGCGACGGCCCGCCGCGGCGAGGCGCTGCCCTTCGCGATCACGGTGGACGGTGCGCTGGCCGGGCAGCTCACCGTGGGCAACATCGTGCGGGGAGCCCTGCGCTCGGCCTGGGTCGGCTACTGGGTGGCCTCACACCTGGCCGGGCAGGGGGTCGCGTCCGGTGCGGTCGCGCTGGCCGTCGACCACGCCTTCGCATTCGCCGAGCTGCACCGCGTGGAGGCCACCGTGCGGCCGGAGAACGCCGCGAGCCTGCGGGTGCTCGCAAAGCTGGGATTCCGTGACGAGGGCTTGCTGGTGCGCTACCTCGAGGTGGCGGGGAGCTGGCGGGATCATCGGTGCCTCGCCCTGACCCGGGAGGAGGTCGAGGGCAGCCTCGTCGACCGCCTGATCCGTGAGGGCCGCGCGCACGTGGCGTGACCGGCGTCCGCACGTCGCTCGAGCTCGTGGTACGTCCGTCGCCGCCGCACCGAAGTGGGCACGCTCAGTGAGCCCCCTCCGGCGCGCCTGGGGGCAGTGAGTGGCGTCCGTGATTATTGTGGCCCCTGGTGATAATCATGCGTGATCGCGAGTACCGGGGAGGTGATGGCGCATGCCCAGCTCGGTGGTTTTCGCCGGGCTCGCGGTGGCATGGCTCGTGGTGCTCGTTCCCATGGTCGCGAAGCGGCGGCAGGAGGTGCTCCGGACCGCCGACTCGGCGCTCGCCTCGCGGGTGCTGCGCCGCCCGGCCCCGGCTCCCGCCCGGGCCGATCACGGTGAGGAGATGGCTGTCATGACTGATCGGACCACGGCACCGGGCTCGGGGCCGGAGGACGACCTGCGCGACCGCCCGTTTCGCCCGGGGCGTGGCGGATACGACCCCGAAGCGGCTGCACTGGCCGCCCGCGCCAAGTACTCCTTCCGGCAGCGGGTGGTCATCGGGCTGCTGGCGGTCGCGGTCGCTTCGGTGGTGCTCGCCCTGACGATGTCCGCCACGTGGTGGTGGGCATTGGCCGCCAGCGTGACCTCGCTGGCCGGGTACCTCGCCTACCTGCGTCGACAGGTGCGCATCGAGGAGGAGGTGCGCTATCGCCGCGTCACCCGGCTGGGCTCTGTGCACTCCCATCTCAACCGGTCGTTGGAGCCTGACGACGACGCAGCAGCATACGATGGGCATGCCGCGCAGGGTGAGTACGCCGGGCACGATGAGCCGGCGTCAGACCTCGAGGAGACGCCCGTCCCTCGCGTGGTGCCGCGCTCGGATCCGGTACCGCGCTCGGATTCGGTGCCGCGCCCCGACCCGCACCCCCGCGCCGTGGCCCTCAACCTCGACGACGAGGATCCGGCCTTTGAGGAGCTGAGCCCCGTGTACGAACCCCCGCACCGGCGGGCCGTCGGGGAGTAGCTCGGGCTACCATTGATGGGCGTGCGGCGGCTGCTACGCTCACAGCCGCAGGTCCGCGGGGCTGTAGCGCAGTTGGTAGCGCGTCTCGTTCGCATCGAGAAGGTCAGGGGTTCGATTCCCCTCAGCTCCACAAATCCGTACCTTGGGAGTGCTACTAGAACTCCTGTTCCGCTGCTCTCCCGTGCACAGGCCCGGTTGCGGCAAGGGCGACGTGGCGCGGGCGGTGGCGGCTCCGCGTTGGTGACCTCCCGGCTCGTCCTGGGCTGCGCCTCACGCAGCCCAGGCAGCGTGGTCCTGAACCTGCCACCAGCAGACGAACACATGTGAGTAGATAAATGTCCTTAAGAGATCCCCACGAGTGATGAGGTGTGACATCATGCAGCCATGCAACTTATTGTCCGGGTCTTCGAAGAACGCGACCAGGATGCGGTGGTAGCTCTTTCGCTACGAGCTTGGGCGCCGGTGTTCGCCTCGCTCGAGGAGCTTCTGGGAAAGTCTGGTGTCTACTCGCAGATGCATCCCGATTGGCGCGTGGATCAACAGCGAGCGGTGCAAGCTGCATGCAGCGCGGAGGGGATGCGTGTCTGGGTCGCTGAGCTAGATATGGTTGTCACGGGTTTCGTCGCGGCACGTCTTGATCATCAGGAGGGCATGGGTGAGATCTACATGATCGCCGTCGATCCTGCCTATCAGCGCAACGGTGTCGGTTCCCTCTTAACGTCGTTCGCGCTCCAGTGGTTCAAAGACAACGGCATGGTGCTAGCGATGGTCGAGACTGGGGGTGACCCGGGGCATGCGCCAGCACGCCGGACCTATGAGCGGGTCGGTTTTGTGCATCTTCCGATCAGCAGGTATTTCAAAAAGCTCTAACAAAATTGGCGACCACACGTCCGCTCATCGGTATGACAGGGCGACTCGCGGCATGTGCGAGTATATGTGTTACCCTGCTGCCTGTTGGACTTGTCGGCTTGTTGGGTCGTGAACGCTGAGCGGACCTTCGGGGTTACATACACGGGTGATGAATGCGACCTGGAGAACACGAGGAGACCGCCGACTCCGCGCGGGACGGTCCCTGGTGTGATTGAACCCCGCTCCCACGTCGCTCGTGGGCGGGTGCGCGCGGAGTTGCTGGCCGAGGCCGCCGGCGCCCCGGTCGTCACCGCGGCGGACGTATTCGGCGCGGCGGTGCTCGCGGACCTCGCGGCCTCGGTCGCCGGGGCGGACACTGGTGGGCATGACTGAGCAGCACGAGGTTGATCCGGGGGATCGGTTCGCCGGTGCCCGCCGCTTCCCGTCCCGCCTGGGCCCGCCTGGGCCCGCCGAGCACTGGTGGGGGTGTCGAGCTCGGCGAGCTCGTCCAGCTGTACTCGACTGGCTCGGAGCCGTTCCCTAGGCCGGATCCCGATCCGACCCGCGGCGTAGTCCCGGTCAGTCCTGCTGCCTTTGGTGTCGGGTGCTCAGGTCGCGGATGATCGCCGCGAGGGCGCGGATGGTCTTCACGGCGACGTGGCCGGACACGACGGCGACGACGGCGAGGAGGGCTTGGGGCCAACCGGTCAGTGTGCACTATCAAGATATGATCTTGGTGGTGTGACTGCTCGGGGTGGCGTTGTTGTGGCAGGCACCGACCAGCTGCGGCTACCGGTGGTGAAGGTCCTGCCCGACGGCACCTTCCCTCGTGGTGCGACACTATGCGATGATCCCATTCTCAGAGGAGGATCGGGCGCGACTGCGGCATCGGTCGCTGCCACTAAAAGATACCCCTGGAGTGAACCATGACTGACGCGGAACTAAAATCCAGACTTCGCCAGACCCGAGAAGCGACAGTTAGAGTACATATCGATGCAGAAAATCGACACGACCCCGATGCTACCGTCGCAACCTTCTCTGATTCCAAGGCAAGCTATGACATCCCTGCATTCGGAGATGCCGGCCAGGTGCCGAACCACGATGCAATTCATGAACTGTTTGTAGAGATGTTTTCCGTGTTTCCTGACTTCCACCTTGAGGCCGGCCCATTGCGCCATGGTGACGACCATCTGTTCGTTGAGATTCGTATGAGCGGTACCCAAAACGTTGACTGGGCTGGTATTCCTTCGACGGGTCGACCATTTAACACCCGGGTGGCCGTATTGTACGAGTTCGAACACGATCAACTCGTATGTGAACGTGTCTATATGGACTTCGCTGACATCGCCCGTCAGCTCCGCGGTGGCCAGCCAAGCTAAGACTTCGGCCAACCCGCCACCGATCATGGCCCGACTCTCGCGTGCCCGCACGTGCTCCGGGAGTCAGACGACCAGCTTGCCCTGCGGCAGCCCCCAGTGCGGCTGTACTCGAATGACCCGGGGTCCGTGGTCGGCGCCAGCCGATACCCGACCACTGTGCCGCCGGGGGGCGCCAACGGGCGAGAGACTCTGGGTGAGTTGGCTGCTCCGTGGTCGGCGAGGCAAGGCGGCCGAATGATTGAAATCGAGCATGGTGTTGCTCAAGTAAGCCAAAGCGTAACCAATACTGGGCGGTTTCAAGCGGTGGATGCGTCACCTGCTTCTAATAGTATAGCATTGAGCTTCTCAAAAGGTTTAAGCCAGCCGAGGGTTTGCCGGGGCCTTCCGTTGAGTTCGAAGGCGACCGCGTCGAGGTAGTCTTGGTTATATTCTGACAGGTCGGTTCCTTTGGGGAAGTACTCCCGGAGTAGGCCGTTAGTGTTCTCGTTCGCGCCACGTTGCCAGGGCGAATGCGGATCACAGAAGAATACTGGAATTCCGGTGATCGTAGTGAACTTCGCGTGCTGCGCCATCTCCCGGCCCTGGTCCCAGGTAAGGGAGCGCTTCAGTAGCGCAGGGAGGCGGTTCATGGCTGAGGTGAGCGCGTAGGCCAGGCGTTCGGCGGTGTGGTCATAGGCAGCCTCTGAAGAATCACGAATCGGCTTGTTCGTTCCACGAGAGTGGCGATTGCTGACGAGTTCCCCTTTCCCAGCAGGAGATCACCTTCCCCATGGCCGGGAACGGCCCGGTCAGCGACCTCGGCCGGACGCTCGGCGATCATGACCATGCCGTGTTTCACACACTGCAAGGGGGTCGGCGTGACTTCGCCTCGTGCACGCCGTCGAGCCGAGTCGCTACGAGGTTCTCGCCGACGCGGAGGGTCGCCGACGAGGCCATCCGGCTGCTCGCCCAGGTGCCCCACGACACAGCTGCAACCGGCCCGGTGGCGGCGGGATGTACGCCCGAGGACCAGGTGCGGTGCCAGAAGATCGAGTTCCTTACCATGCCTCGGGGGGACGGCGTACGACTGGTGGCCGAGGCCGTGCGATGAAGGGGTCCGGTCGACGATTCGCCGGACAGTGGAGCTCGCTGCGGCTCGCGGCACGGACACCGCAAGACGTCCGCGCATCGGCATGGCCGGGGGGCACGCCCGACCAGCGGCAAAAGAGGATGTGCAAATTTCCTCGTAGGTTTGGTGGCGAGGACGTTTGTTGACTCAACAACTCAGCGAGATGATCAATCGATAGAAGCGCGGCACGGGCCACCCTCTCGCGGTCCTTGTTAATCTCGTCCTGGTGTCTCTGCTGGTGCTTCTAGTCCCCACTAGGAACGTGTACAGGTTTTGCCACCGAGGAAAGGATTGGCGATGAAGCGTCTCACTTCCGCGATCGCCGCGCTGTTGCTCGGGCTCGCCGTCCTGGTCTCCGCCGGGGCCTCCACCGGGGCTGTCGCCGAGCCCGCGGCAACCGCCGCGCGCGCACAGAGCGCCGACGACGCGCACGGCTTCGAGCGGTTCCTGCACCAGTACCAAGCCGCCAACTCGGCCTTCGTCAACGGCGACCCGTCGCCGTGGTTGTCGATCACCGCCGAGGAGGACCCAGCTTCGGTCTTCGGCGGGTTTGGTGGTCTGGGAGACGCAGGCGTGGCGAAGGTCCGCCAGCGCTACCTGCTCGCGGCGAGCGCATTCCGCCCCAGCGGCGCCCTGGTCGACTTCGAGTACCTGGTCAAAGACGTGCGCGGCAAGTTGGCCTACACCGTGGCGATCGAGCGTGCCCACGTCCTGTACGCGGGGCAGACCGAGCGCCAGCAGCAGGTCCTGCGAGCCACGATGATCTTCCGCTTCGAGGAGGGAGCCTGGAAGATCGTGCACCGCCACGCGGATACGATGATCGATCTGCAGCTTCCCACACCCTAGGGTGTTGAAACTTGAGCCAAGTTTCAAGCGGCCATACGGGCCTCGTTGACGTAGTCATCGACGTGGTGATTGATCACCCATAGGGCTTGACGCAGGGGTAGTGGTGCGGGTGGGTCGTGGGCGGCCAGCAGCGGCCGCAGGAGCCGGTTGTGGACCTTGGTGTAGAAGATCGCGACTCGTTGCCCGTCGGGGGTCAGGACGTAGGTGTTGGTGCGGGGCAGGCGGGTGATCAAGCCTTTGAGTCGGAGCCGCCGAAGGTCATAGCTCATCTGGCCCATCGAGTACGGCACGCCGAGCAGAGTGCTCACCTGGGCGCGAAGGCTCCGGTTGGTGAACCCGGTGATGGTGTGCACGACGGCGCACAGCGCGCCGGCCAGGGCCATGACCCGAGGGTCGCCGAACCGCAGGGCTGGGGCCCTCCGACCTTCCTCGAGAGGGTGGGTCGCGCGGCCCGCTCAAAGGCTGGGCTCGCAAGGACACAGCCCTGGCCGACACGGAAAGCATCGACCATGCGACGGTTGACGTCACGGGCTTTGCCGAACAGTTCCTCCAGATGTTCCAGCCGCCGCGCCACCCCGAGATCACCGGTGTCGTTGACGACGGTCTCGATGCGAAACGCGCGGCCGCACTTGAGGTAGGACTTCACCCTCGAGTGCTGGAAGTAGGCGTTGAGGGTGATCTCGTCGCCGGTGCGCAGCAGCTTGGTGCGGTAGCCACCCGGTGGTGGGGTACGCACTCGCCGGCCGAAGATCAGCTGTATCTCCTCCGGCCGGCCGATGTCGAGGTTGTCGACGCACAGCGCCTCGAAGAACCCGCGGGCCTGGCGGGGTGCGTCGAACACGATGGTGCGCGAGACTTCCACCTGGCGCATGGAGATGTCCCACCAGTAGCCCGCGGCCCGGTCGGCCTCGGTCAACGGTAGTGGTAGCCGCGCCCACCAGCGTTCGCAGAACACCCGGATCGTGCCCGGCCCCAGCATGTCGCAGATGCGCTGCAACCCGGCGGGGTCGTCGGTGGCGGCGAACCCGTTGGCAAGCTCGGTGAACCCGATCCCAGCTGCCGCAGCGGCGCGTTTGGCGTACTCGTGGCCGTTGATCCAGATCTTCAACGGGTACGGGAAATACGCGCAGATCTTGACGAACGCCGGCCCGAACACCTCATCGACCAGATAGAAGTAGTACGCGGTCACCCGGCGGTCGGCCTTGGCGTAGCCGAACCGGGGGACACCGCCACCGCCCTCGTCGGGGTGATACGTGGTGCCGGTGAACACCCGCTGGAACTCCTGAGCCACCCCGACCGCGGCCACCCCAGTCCGCCCGGCCCGGGCCAGCCGGTCCAGGTGCGGACCCCATCACCTCCACCTTGCGCTCCCCCTTGGCGAAGCGGATCACCGGGATGTCGTTGTCAGCGGCGAACTCCGCTACCGCCTTGCGCAACCGCAGCCCGATGCGCTCCAAGATCGCCGGAGAGGGGATCGGGAACCCCAGATGCCGGGTCAGGAAACTGACTACCTGCCCGGGTACCTGCAGGGTCGGCACCCAACCGCCCGAGGTAGATCCGGTCAAAGCACTCCAGATCCAGACCAACATGCCCGTCGAGGACGTCGTTCACCGTCACCAGCCGCTGCGCCATCACGACCACCTCCGGACAGCAGCCTCG
>DASQWR010000009.1:0-12868 GCA_035640155.1 Pseudonocardiaceae bacterium | reverse complement strand
GCGGCGGCCCGGCGATCCTGGCGCAGTGCCGGGAGCTGCGGGCGTCGCGTTACCAGGACGGGTTGCCCACCGGGCACGCCGTCGCGACGACGGCGGGCGATCTCCCAGCGCGATGGGTGATCCACACCGTCGGTCCGGTGTACGCCCAGTCGGAGGACCGCTCGGATCTGCTGGCGTCCTGCTACCGGGAGTCGCTGCGGGTGGCCGACGAGCTCGGCGCGGTGACCGTGGCGTTTCCCGCAGTGTCGGCGGGCGTCTACGGGTGGCCGCTGGACGATGCCGCGCGGATCGCGCTCGGCACGGTGCACCAGACGGCGACGTCGGTGCGCGAGGCACGCTTCGTGCTGTTCAACGACGAGGTCCACGACGCCTTCCAGCGTGCCCTCCCCGCGCTGCCCTGACCACACCGCGCCATGCATCGCCAGGTGCTGACTCGCCGACGCGACGAGGGTGGGGAGGGGAACCCTGCCGCTCCACATGCGGGCCCTTTCCTGCCGTCGCGAATCAATCGCGGGCGGTTGCACCGTCCGCGAGGTCAGCAGGTGGCACGGGACCGCAGCAGCGCTTGTACTTCCGCCCCGAGCCACACCAGCACGGGTCGTTGCGCCCAGGCGGCCAGGGCAGCGCATCCCCGCTGCGCGCGAGCTGCGAGGCGAAGGAGGCTCGGGCGTCGCCAGTGACGGGATCGTAACCGTGCGCCTCGCAGTAGGCCAGGTAGGCGTCGAGTCGTATCGGGGCGATCGCGAGCGGAACGCGGATTGCGAAGCTGTCCCGGATCGCCTTGACGGGGGCTTCGGTGGCATGGCTGTAGGCGTCGGGGTCAGCCGGTCTGTCATCGAGCAGGTCGGGCCATAGCTCGGTCGCGCGCGGCCATGCATCGCGCGGGAACCAGGCCACGGCCAGCAGTCCAGCCGTGGTACCTCGCGGCGCGGGTCGCCCGTCCCGGGGAGGCGCGCGGCAACAGCATCGGGCATGCCGGGCGTCCCGGGCTGCCGCGCCTCGGCAGGGGGCTCCTCATCGGGGTTCATATCCGCAATGGCTACAGCCTGCGGCAGCCGCCGGGCGTGGCGGCATGTCCGGGTGAGGCGCCGGGCGCCTGGGAGCGGTCGCCGCAGCACGGGTCAGCTCGTCGTCGGGATCGGCGCCCAGCTTGGTAAGCGCCTCCGACCGCAACTCGGCGAGCTGGGAGCCCAAGCCTTCCGGGTCGCCGTCGGTCAGGGCGATCCGCAGCCCTTCGGTCAACCACCCGGCCGCCGTGTCATAGTCCCCGACGCTCGCGTACGCCAGCCCGGCGTGGTTGTACAGCCACACGTCTCTCGGCGACTGCTCGCGCAGCGTCGCGTAGGTCACCTCGGCCTGATCACGTCGCCCCGCCATCAGGTGCCATTCGGCGACGTCCGCCCGGGGGTGCGGCCGCGCCCAGGCACCGTGCTCGATGCCGGCTTCGATGGCTTCGATCGCGCCGTCGTAGTCGCCCAGCTGGCCGAGCGCACGGGCCAACTCCGCCCACAACTCGGGGAGCGGGAAGGCATGCTGCGCACAGGGGTGCTCAAGCACCGCGCGCAGCGCGTCGACGTGCGCCGCCGGGTCGCCCTCGGTCGCGGACAGCCGCCGCTCGAGGGCGGCGATCTCGTCGATGGACTGCCTCGGAGTGATCGTGGCCACGCCGTCGATTGTGCACGATCGCGTCGCGCTACTTCACTGCACCATGATCGCGGCGTCGCTCACCGGCCTCCGCACCGCTGCCGTGAACGACGCTTCCATGTCAAGCTCGGTGGCGGCTTGCGCCGCTCGATTCAACGCCACTGGTTGCCTGATCGAGGTCGCCTTTGTCTCAACTCGGGAACCTGCCAACTCCGCCAACGCCTCGAACAGATCATCGAGCTAGCCTGGCTCAATGAACCGACCCTCGGGAGACGAGGCGGAAATCATGCGCCGCCGCGCGTTCATCCGCGACACGCTGTCGGCTGCCGGGCTGGTCATCGCTCCAGGCGTGATTGACTCGGCCACCCGGCTCGATCCCGTGGACACCTCGCCGGCAAGCCGGGCACGCAAGGTCGCCGAGTTCGAGGCCCGCGTCCACGCCCGTGCGCTGGACTTCCCGACCGTGCCCACCGTCGACCAGCTCCCCGCCTTGGTGCGGGACTACGTGGCTGCCCAGCACGCCGCGAGGCGGCATCCACCACCGTCGCATCTACTCCTCGATGGCCTACCTCGCGGCGTTCGTCGCGGCGAACCTGAGCAGCTGGCAGGACTACGACACGGCGATGCTCTGGTATGGCGAGGCTCTCGACCACGCCGGTCGCGCCGGTGATCGCGAGGCCGCCGGGTGGGTCGCCGCCCGCTCGACCCTGGTCGCCGTCCATCGAGGTGATCACCGTCAGGTGATGCACGATGCCGCCTACGCCGTGGCCGTCTCCCGCCGGGGCCAGCTGGGGTCCACCCTCGGCAACGCGCTCGCGGCGTCGACCGCCGCGCGGCTGGGCCGGCGTGAGGTGGCCCTGATGGCCTTGCGGGAGGCCGAGCGCGCCACCGAGCACCGGGGTGAGGAGACCTTCACCGCATACAGCTGTCCCTGGTACCGCGTCGGCCGGTTCGCCAGTGAGGTCTACACCCAACTCGGTGACGCCAAGCGGGCTCAAGCCATCCAGGATCAGGCGCTGGCCGCCTACCCTGCGGCAGCGGCCACTGATCGGACCTTCCTCACCCTCGACCGGGCCGACTGCCTCCGCCAGCAGGGCTACCCCCGCGAAGCGGCCAGGCATGCCACCCAGACGCTGCTCTCGCTGCGGCCCGAATGCGCCGTCCCGATCCTGCTCGACCGAGCGGACGAGGTAGCCGACCACATCGGCACCGCCGGCCGGTCCGACACCGAAGACCTCCGTCACGTGCTGCGCTGTGCGCAAACGTGACCGTCCCTCCACCCGGTCGAGGTCGCGGGTGAGGCGGACGCCTCCCGCCAGGCTGTCAGGGTCAGCCCCCCAGCAGGACGGCGAGGATCGGGGCCGGGACTGCCCAGACGTCATCTCGCCACTCGGTCACAGACCGAGTGGCGATGACGCCCTGCCAGGGCGAGGCGGCGAGAGTCTGCGCTTCCCTCCCCCACCTGGCGTCGACGTACTTGCTCTCCAACGCCACACCGTCGAGCCTGCGACCCACGAAGTCGATCTCGGCACCGGTGCGGCTCCGATGGTGCAGCACATCGCCGAAGTCGGCGATGTCCGCGGCACCGGCGGCGTCCAGGTTTCGCAGCAGTGCGATACCGAGCTGTTGTTGGGTGAGCTGAGTCAGGTCCGGCTCGTTACCGATCCCACGCAGTGCCGCCAGGCGCGCGAGGACAGGGTCGGTGAAGTACCACTTCGTCTGGGCAGCAAGCCGCGGCGCCAGTCCCTGCTCCCGGTGACAAGGCCAGATGAGGAAGCTCTCGGTCAGATCCGCGAGCCGGTCGGCGGCGGTCGCGCGAGCCGCGTCGACCTCACCTGCGAGCTGCGCGACGTTCAGCGGTGAGCACAGGTTGCGAGCCAGGCGAACCAGCATGGCCCCCGTCTGGGTCGCGGAGAACCGCGCACCGGTGATGGCCTTGCCGTACACGATGTCCCAGAGCGTGTCGACGAACGACGGTTCGAGGTCGCCTGCCGTCATCCACGATGCGACCGCCTGCGGGAACCCGCCGTAGCGCAGGTAACTTTCCCAGAGCCCGACGAGGTCGGGAAGGTACGGCAGCAGCTCGGTGACCGTTCGCCGCACCGGCGCCGACCGCAGCTCACGTGCGTCGACAGGCTCCGGTGCTCGTAGGTCTCGCGCCGCAGTCGCGACCACGTCGGTGAACCGCATTGGTAGCAGTACCCGTTCCGTCCGCGTGGCGGACCCGCGGCGGCCGGCCAAGGCACGACGAGCCGCGTGCAGCCCGGCCGCGGACGATCCCGTGAGAACCACGGTGTCATCGGCGAACGCGGCATCGTTGTCCCGCAGGTTCTTGATCGTGTTAGGCCAGTCGCCGAGCACACTGGTGATCTCGTCGAGGAACCAGTAGCGGCGGCCTGTGGTTCCGGCCAGGAAGGTCGTTGATGCCGACATGACCAGCGTCCGCAGGTCGGTAGCTCGCCAGCCGTCGACGGCGGCGTGGACGATGTTGCGCGGCGGTACGCCGCCCTGCAGGAGATCCACCACGGCATGGGCGATTTCTGTGCTCTTGCCGGCCCGCCGAGGGCCTCGCAACACGTACAGCCCACCCGGACTGAGATCACGGAGTGCGCCGGCCCGTTACCGGAAGGGGGCGGCTGCCGCGGCGCGCAACCGTGGATCGTCCCGCTCCCAGCCCGCTCCGCGCCACCAACGGTTCGTCGAGGCTAGGTGGACCTGGATGTCGCCAGCTTTCACGGGCCCTAACCATACTTGACTGATGGCAGGATGGCAGAAAAGCACGCCTTATTGTCGGCGCGCCGGCAAGCGCCGGTCTTGCCGTCGACCGCCTCCTACCGCGCTGCACCACGCCCAGGTCCTCGATCAGGCGCATCCCGGCGTAGCCGGGTAGCCCCTCGGAACTAGTCACGGCGTACGCACGCTGGCCGAGCCGGGCACTGTCGTGGGCGCGTAGCGTGGAGCAGGACGAGAGCAACGCCGCGTGGACGGCTGTCGCCCCGGAGGCACCACGGCATGCGAATCTTTTTGATCGGTGGGGGGGCGACCTCGCCAAGGCTCACCACCCTTTCATCCGCGCTGCTGGCGGTCTGGTGGTCGCGTTCCTCCTGGACGATGGGGACGACACCGAGGTCGACCGCTGGGGTAGCGGATTGCGTGAGGCGAGTGCCCCCGAGGCGCGAGTGGTCGTCGTCTCACCCGAGCGCCCTCCCCGCATCAGCGATCTTGACGGTGCCACGTCGACGAGCACACCACCGTCGAGGTCGCTGATGGTGCGGCAACGGTCTATGGCGACGGAACCGCCACCCGTGCAGAAGGGTTGACGACCGCATCGAGCTGAGCGTCCACGTGGCAGGGGACTCGATTGCACTGGGGCAGTTGCAGTAACGATCACACGTGGCGTCAGGCTCACCACAGACCAGCATCGCCAGGTCACGATGCAACTCTGCATGGGGATACGTTGGGGTGTGCCCAAGGTGAGTGTCTACCTCCCGGACGAGCTGTACCGGGAAGCCAGGATGCGGCAACTGCCGCTGTCCTTGCTCGTGCAGGAAGCCGTCGAACGGGCGCTGCGGAACTCTGACCGGCAGGAATGGGTACTCCGGCTCCGGTCCCGCCCCCGGCGTCACGAGGGGATCATCGACACGGCTGTGCTGCAGCGCTCCGTGCGAGATGAGTTCGGCGGATGACCGTGCTGACGCCTCTGCGCTACCGACGCGGTGCTTGACCAGCCTGCTGCGGAGTGGGTCCTCGAGCAGATCGCGGGCGAGGAGGTCGCCGGCCCCTTGAGGTGGTCACGACCGGCCCCGCGCTCTGTGATGCATCCCGGCCCTCTCACTGCTCCGCACGGGTGCCGGCCGCGCGCATCGCCGACACCATCCGTGCGACGAGCGGCGCGGTCCGTAGCTGCTCCAGGGTGAGCGGCAGCGGCAGCCGCCAGTTCGGGTACTCGTCCACCGTGCCGGGCAGGTTCGGCTGCCGCACCTCCCCGACCAGGTCGTACGGGGAGACGAGCCGCAGCCGGCACGGGGAGCGCGCCAGCAGCGCGTGCATCGCCACCACGACGGCGTCCTCGTCCTGGTCCTCGCCGCCGGCGAGCAGTCCCTCGGCACGCAGCAGCTCCAGCAGCTCTGCGCGCTCGGCGTCCGCCCGCCGCTGTTCGGCAGCCACGGCAGTGGCGCCTCCGGGGCCGTCTCCGGGGTCGTCCCCGAGCAGGCCCAGCTCCGCCCGGACCCGCACGTGCTCGCCGCGCAGGAAGCCGGCTGCGGTGGGCAGGTCGTGGGTGGAGATACTGGCCGCGGCCCACTCCGGCCACCGGGCGGGCGGCAGCATCGGCTGGCCGGGAGCATCCTCGTCGCGGGCGAACCAGAGGACAGCGCAGCCGAGCGCGCGACGGGCCGCCAGCGCCTCGGTGACCTTGGGCTCCACCGTGCCGAGGTCCTCCCCGATCACCACCGCGCCGGCCCGGTGCGCCTCCACGGCGAGCACCGCGAGCATCGCCTCGGCGTCGTAGCGCACGTAGGTGCCACGGTCGGGCGCCGAGCCGGGCGGGATCCACCACAGCCGCCACAGCCCCGCGACGTGGTCGATGCGCACCCCGTCGGCGTGGGCGAGCACCGCACGCAGCATCTGTCGGTAGGCGGCGTAGCCGGTGGCGGCGAGCCGGTCCGGCCGCCACGGGGGCAGCCCCCAGTCCTGCCCGCGCCGGTTGAACGCGTCCGGCGGCGCGCCGACCGTCACGCCGGTGGCGAGCACGTCCTGCAGCGCCCAGGCGTCCGCACCTTCCGGGTCGACTCCGACGGCGAGGTCGTGCAACACGCCGATCGCCATCTCCCGGGCCGCCGCACGGGCGGCGGTGAGCTGCGCGGCGCACTGCTGCTGCACCCAGGCGTGGAACGCCACCCGCCGCGGGTCCGCGCCCGCGGTCGACGGGTGCCGCTGCACCTGCGGCCAGCGGGGCCACCGCGGTCCGTGCTGCTCGGCGAGCGCGCAGAACGTCGCGAAGTCGGTGGGCGCGACGGCGGGAGAGCCCGCCGCCCGCCAGAGCAGCTCCAGCGCGGCCCGCTTGGCCTCCCACACCGCGTCGTAGTCGATCTGGTCGCCGTTCGGGGGCCGCAGCGCGTCGACCTCGGCCTCGATCCGGTCGTAGCCCTCGATGTCGGCAATGCGCAGGTACAGCGGATTGACGAAGCGCCGGCTCGACGGGGTGTAGGGCGAGGGCTGCACCGGATGCACCGGGGTCACGGCGTGCAACGGGTTCACCAGCACCGCGCCGGCGCCGTGCTCCTCGGCGGTCCAGCGGGTGAACTCACGCAGGTCACCGAGGTCGCCGATGCCCCACGAGCGCTGCGAGCGCAGCGCGTAGAGCTGAAGCATCCAGCCCCAGGTGGCGGCCGGATCGGGCAGCGCGGGTGGCGGGACGACGAGGGTGGCGCGCTCGTCCCCGGCGACCAGCTGGTAGTAACCCGGGGTCAGCTCGTCGGGGCTGATGTCGGGCCCGTCGGCGAGGGTGGCGCCGGCGGGCAGCGGGCGACCCGGGCGGTGCACCACGGTGCCGGGCAGGTGGGGCTGCGCGGGCTCGGGGCGCGACGCGTCGACCCCCAGCAGGCCCAACACCTCGCGTACCACCTCGGCGTCGACGTCCACCCGCCGGCGCTGCCCGTCGCGGTAGGAGGTGGCCACGCCGTGCGCGTCGGCAAGGGCCTGCAGGTCAGCGTCCATCCCGCCATCCTCGCCGCCGTCGAGCTCGATCGCTCATACGGGTACCAGGCGCCGGTGTGGCCCGGGTGGCCGCTCGACCCGGACCGGATCGCCGGGTCGCACGTCGCCGCCGGCCAGCACGACGGCCATCACCCCGGTCTTGCGGACGAGGGCGCCGTGCTCGTCGCGGTCGAGCACCGCCGCCATCAGACCGCGCCGGAAGTGGTCGATCTGCACGCAGGGATTGCGCAGCCCGGTCACCTGCACCAGTGCCGTGTCACCCAGGTGCAGGAGCGTGCCGGCCGGCAGCCCGAGCAGGTCGACGCCGCGGGTGGTGACGTTCTCGCCCAGCTGCCCGGCCGACACCGTGAAACCGGCGGCTCGGAGCTCGTCGTGCAGCTCGGCATGGATCAGGTGCACCTGGCGCAAGTTCGGCTGGCTCGGGTCGCGCGCCACCCGGGACCGGTGCTGCACCGTCGTCCCACGGTGCGCGTCACCCTCGACGCCCAGCCCGGTCAGCAGCCGGATGCTGTGCTGCTCCGGCTTGCTGAACCCGTGCGTTGCGTCGGCGCTCACTGCCGTCACCACCGCACACTCGCTCACCTCGTGCCTACCCCTCAGGTCGTCGTGGCCGATGCTCCGTCCTCTAGTGTCCGAGGTCTCCCTCCTGCCAGGAACCGGGCGGCCACCTGCGGCGTTGCTCTCCCGTGCGGGTTCACGTGGTACGTAGTGTGACGGTAACAACCCCGGTGCAGCATTCCGGACCCGCCGGACGATTCCAGGGGGCAGATCCACGCGGCAAGGAGGAAGCGAACAGTGCACGTCGTCAGAGAACTGGCCGTTGAGCTGGGAGGCGAGCTGACCGAGCACCGGCGATCGGCCATCGCCGTCGCTGCCGCCGTGCTGGCGCTGGTCCTGGCGCTCGGGGTCGCGTCGCTGCTGGGGTCGTACGTCGCGGTGGCGCTCATCGCCGTCCTCGGGATGGTGGGCACCGGGGTCGCGGTGCTCGTTCTCACCGCACGGCACGCTCAGTGCGCGCCTCGATCTCAGGGCCCCCGTAAGCCTCGAGGCCAACGTCGATAAAGCATCCCAACAGCACGGCCGGCGACAGGCGCCCTGATCAGGACGGCGGGTCCGGAAGCGCCGCGGACGCGGGCGGCTGCTGGACGCAGGACGTGCCTCCCGGCGGGGTGCGGCCGGTGAGCAGGTAGGTGTCCACCGCACCGTCCACGCATTCGCCGTTGCGGCCGTGGGCGCCGTGCCCGGTGCCGTCAACGGTGAGCAGCACCGCATCCTGGAGGCTGTCGGTCATGGCGCGGGCCCACGGGTAGGGGGTCTGCGAGTCCAGCCGGGTTCCCAGCACGAGGACGGTCGGAGCCCCGGCGGCAGTGTACGGGCCGGTGAACCGGGTGTCGGTGCGCACCGGCCACGAGGCGCACGGCACGAGCCCGTAGCCGGCGAGGAACCCCGTCCTGGGCGCCGCTCGTTGCGCCTCCGCGGCGTGACGGTCGTGGCGCGCAATGTCCCCTGGCACCTCCTTGTCCAGGCAGTTCACCGCGAGGTTGGCCTCGCCGAGCCCGCTGGGCGAGCCGTCGGGCTCCCGCGCGAGTGCCTCGGCGAGGAAGAGCAGCGTCCCGCCGTCACCGTCCTCGGCGCTGACCAGACCCAGAGTGAGCACCGGCCACAGCCCGCGGTCGAACACTGCGACCCGCGCCGCCGCGGCCAGGGTGGCACCGTCGACCCGACCCGCGGGTGTGTTCTCCGTGGCGGGGACGACGAGCGGCGTCGCCTCCAGCCGGTCCACCAGCGCATCGAACGCCTCGGCGGGCCGCCCGGCACCGAACGGGCAGTCGGGTCCGGCTTCGACGCACGCGGCAAAGTAGGCGCCCAGCACCTGCTCCCCGCTCGCGGCCTGCTCGGTCAGTGCCCGCAGTGGCTGCTGCTGCCAGGACGTGGGGTGCACCGGGGAGTCCAGCACCATGTGCTGCACCCGCTCGGGGAACAGGGTGGCGTACGTGGCGCCGAGCAGGGTTCCGTAGGACACGCCGAAGTAGCTGATCTGCTGCTCACCGAGAGCGGCACGCAGCAGGTCCATGTCGCGTGCCACGTCGTCGGTGGCCAGCTGGGAGAGCAGCGCGGCATCGTTGCGCGCCGCGCAGCCCTCGGTGAGTTCCCGGGTGGCGGCGAGCACCGCAGCCCGGTCCAGGCCGCCCGGCAGGTCCGGGTCGTAGTCGGTGTCCAGCCCCTCCTCCCGCTGGGCATCGGTGAGGCAGCGCACGGTGCCCGGCCCGCCCGTGCCGCGCGGGTCCAGCCCGATCACGTCGTAGCGGGCCAGCACTTCCGGCCCGAGCGTCGCCGGTACCTCCGGGAACGCGCCGACGAGCAGGCGGACCTGGTCTCCGGCCGGAGCGCCCGGGCCGCCCGGGTTGACCAGCAGCACCCCGAGGCGCCGCGCCGGGTCGGTGGCGCGGTGGCGCAGCACTGGCAGCTCGGTCGTGGCCCCGTCCGGGTCGGTGTGGTCGACCGGCACCACCAGGGTGGCGCAGTTCAGGCCCTCGCCGCACGGCGCGAACTCCAGCGGCGCTGGTGCACCCGCAGGGGCCGCACCCGCGGGTGGCCCACCCGCAGAGGGCGCGGCGAAGGCGGCGGGCACGCTGCCGGTGAGCAGCGCGGCGACGGTGAGCACGGCAAGGACGACCCGACGGCACCTGTTGTTCCCCACGCTGGGGAGCCTAGGTCGCGGTCGGCGTCGGGCACGAGGAGAATTGCGGGGGTGGCGGCCAGCCCGGCGACCAGGTGAACCGGATAGTGCAACCGAGGCGAAGGTGGAACCATCGAACCGACGGGGAGGTTCGATGCCGACGTCGCCGGGTGGCGTGGGCGAGCGGATCAGCCACGAGGCGCCGGGCGCGACCGCACTCGCCGACCGGTCGCTGGCGCCGGACCTGGCGCGCGGCGTGATGCTGCTGCTGATCGCGCTGGCGAACTCGCACATCTACCTCTTCGGGCACGACATCGGCGTCCGCGGTTACCCGTCCGACGGGTCGGCAGCGGACCGGGCGGTCACGCTCGTGCAGATGACACTGGTCGACGGGCGGGCGTACCCGATGTTCGCGGCGCTGTTCGGCTACGGGATCGTGCAGATCCTGCGCCGGCAGGCCACGGCGGGGCGCGACGTCGTGGCCGCGCGGAAGCTGGTCCGCCGTCGCGGTTGGTGGATGGTGCTGTTCGGGTTCGGGCACGCGCTGCTGCTGTTCTCCGGCGACATCATCGGCGCCTACGGGCTGCTGGCGGTGCTGCTGGCCGGGGTGATCATCCGCGCTGGCGACCGCACGTTGCTGGTGACGGCCGCGCTGTTGCTGATCCCGACCCTGCTGTTCGGCGCGCTGCAGGGGCTGCCGGTGTCCGAGGGTGCGCAGGCGGTGCTGCCGTCCATGACCACGACGGATCCGCTGGCCGCCGCGGCATACCGGGTCGTCGAGTGGCTGGTGATCGGCATCTCGCAGGCCTTCCTCGCGTTGATCCCACCGCTGCTGATGGGTGCCTGGGCCGCGCGACGGCGACTGCTGGACGACCCGGAGCGGCACCGGGGGTTCCTCGCCCGCGTCGCGGTGCTCGGTCTCACGCTGGCCGCCATCGGCGGGCTGCCGATGGCGCTGCAGGCCGCGCAGCTATGGCAGGACTACTCGATCCCGGTCGGGATGGTCGCGGGCGCGCTGCACGCGATCACCGGTTACGCGGGTGGCGTCGGCTTCGCGGCGCTGGCCGGTGTCGTCGCCGTCCGGCTGGGGGAGCGCCGGGATTTGGGGGACCGTCGGGGGTTGGGGGACCGTCGGCGGCCGGTGGTGACCGCGCTGGCCGCCTGCGGGCAACGCTCGATGACCTGCTATCTCGCGCAGTCGGTGGTATTCGTCGCCGTCCTCGCTGCCTACGGCGGTGGACTGGGTGACCAGCTCAGCGTCGCGACCACGGCCATCCTGGCGGTCGCGACCTGGGTGGCGACGGTGCTGCTGGCGGAGTTGCTGCGCTGCGGCGGCTACCGGGGACCCTTCGAGGTACTGCTGCGCCGGCTCACCTACCGACGTCCGGCGACGCTCTCGTGACGCGGAGGGCCTGGGTACCGCAGCGCACGACCGAGTGCCCCTCCCGCCAAATCACTGGTTCGGCCTGGTGTGGAACAGCCCCAACACCCAGGATGCGCGCGCCGTGACCATCGATTTCCTTCGTCTCAAGTGAATCTGAGGTGCCGCGACCCGGCCTGATCAGCCTGCCGATCGTCGTGTGATTCGTCCGTTCACCGCACGGCTCGGATTCTTTTCCGAAGCGGGCTCCGGAGATCCCGGAATTGTCAGGGGTGGCGGTGAGAATACGCCCATGACCGGAACGCTTACCTCACCAATACAGGTGATCGCCGCCTGCGCGGATGAGGTGCGTTCGTCGCTGTCCGGGCTGGACGACGCTGCGGTTCTCGATCTGCTCCGCGGAATGGAACGCGCATCCCGATCATGCATTCGGTGCTGCTCGACGCGCTCGCCGAGGTCGACTCCCGCCGGCTGGCCGCCCAGGCCGGGTTCCGAAGCATCGCCGCACTGCTGGGCGACCTGGTTCACCTGTCCCGGACCGAGGCCCGGCTGCGGGTCGAACAGGCCAGCAAGCTCGGTGTGCGCCGGGGGGTTGACCGGTCAGCCCCTGGCCCCGGAGCTGCCCGAGACCGCGGCCGGCGGGGCTGCCCGATGAGATCGAACTGAGGATCACCGCGCTGAACACCTTGAATCACGCCGCCTGGGCCACCCTGCCCGACCGCCGGGCGGACGCCGAGACCGCCGCTGTGGCGGCGCTGATCGAGGCTGCGAGTACCGGCAAGCCGCTGCCCGCAGACGTCGAGGTGAAGGTCACCGAGGCCGCGGGTCTCGACGCCTCCTCTGACGCCCGTAACCGGCTCGTGTGCCGGGCAGTGGAGGCCGCTGAGAACGATCTTCCTGTCACCGCTCGGGATCACGTCGACCAGATTGTCACCGGCCGACTGCGCCCGAAGGTGCAAAAGGCACTGGAGTGCCTCCCCGATGCTCAATACCGGTAACTTAGCCTCGTCGGATGATGTTGATCAGATCTGGTGGTGGGTGGACGAGGTGCCGGTCGATGGGCTTCTTGGTGGGGAACGGGGTGCGGTGGGTTTGCCGTATGACGCGCGGGTTGTGTCGGCGGCGGCGCTTGTTGAGCCGTTGCAGCAGCTCAGTGGCTGCCTCGCGCAGGGCGCGGCGTAGTCGGGAGGGGGGAAAGTCCCGCCTGGTCGCTGACCTGGCGGCGGGCGGCGCGCAGTGCGCGGGTGAACGAGACCCGGTCGGGGTCGATGCCCACGTCGCGGGCGCTGAGGTGGATGAGGTCGCGGATCGCGTGGTGGACCAGCAGGATCCCCCAGAGCTCCTGCTCGACCCCGTCGGGATCTCGGGAGCGCAGCACTGGTCGGGACTGGAGCTGGTGGGTTTTGATCTCGTCGAAGACCGACTCGATCTCCCAGCGCTGCGCG
>DASQWR010000008.1:0-2839 GCA_035640155.1 Pseudonocardiaceae bacterium | reverse complement strand
GCACCGCGTGCAAGGTTGGTGCGCGGCTGGGGACGTGGACCCGCCGCAGCCCGCAACGCCGGGGTCCGAGCCGCGCGCGCACCGCTGATCTGCTTCACCGACGACGACTGCCGCCCGGTGCCCGGCTGGGCGGAGGCGCTGGCCGGCCGGATCCATGAGGGCCTGGACGAGGGCCCAGCGGCGGGCCCAGCCGCCGCGGGCCCGACCCGCAACGGCAGGCCGGGCAGCGTCCTGGCCGCAGCCTCGCAGGCAATCGCGACGCACCTCGCGGAGGCGACGATCGACCCGGGGACCGGCCGGATGCGGTTCGCGCCGACCAGCAACCTCGCCTGCCGCGCCGAGGTCTGCCGCGCTGTCCCGTTCGACGAGCGCTACCCGCTCGCGGCCGGGGAGGACCGCGACTGGTGCGCGCGGCTCGCCGCGTCGGGCGCAACGCTGGTGTTCGAGCCCTCGGCGCTCGTCCACCATGACCAGGAGCTCTCGCCCAGCGGGTTCTGGCGCCAGCAGGTGCGCTACGGCCGCGGTGGCTACCGGTTTCGCGCCGACCACGGCAAGCTGCTGCGGCTCGAGGCGCCGCGCTTCTACGCAGGGCTGCTGCGCCGAGGCTTCGTCGCCGGGCCGCTCGCCGGGGTGCTCGTCTGCGTGGCCCAGGTGGCGACGGCCCTGGGGATGGGCCTGGAGGCGGTCACTGCCGCTCAAGCAGGGGCTCGCCGGGCAGGTCGGTGAGGTCCGCGCCTGCGAGTGCCGCAGCCGTCGCGGCGATGTCGACGAGCCGCGGCGGGCGGTGCAGAGTCCGGGGGCGCGAGGCAGCAGGCGCCACCAAAGCCCAAGCGTCCCCCTCGGTGTGGTTGCCGGAGCGGCCACTGCCGTGGCCGCGCCGTCGCACCGCGCCGAAGCGCTCGGAGTGGACCGCTGGGAGGCGGGTCGCCGGTGTCCCGGTCCAGCGCACGATCAGGTCGGGCAGCCGGTCGGCGTGCGCGCCCGCTCCGAAGCTGTCGGCGACCCGCTCGACGGCCTTCACCGAGGGGGTGCCGTCAGGGTCCCGGAAGGTGAGCAGCCCGGTGGCGATCTCGTCCATCAGCGGCTCGGCCTGCCCGGCAGTGACGATCCCGTCCCGCTCCCGCCCGCGCAGGTTGAGGCGCACGTAGCCCTGGTTGTCGGCGGGCTGGGCAAATGCCCGCGTGGTGCTCCAGTCCTGGCCGCGCAGCTCCAGCCGCTCGGTCAGCGCGAGGGCGACCCGGTCGGGCAACGCGGCCGCCACCCGGGCGCGCAGCCCGGTCGGCAGGGCCGCGCGCAGCCGCCACACCGACCCTGCCCCCGCAGTGTCATTGCCGGCCCGCGGGCCGCCGGTCAGCACCGCGTCCAGCATCTCCGGCAGCAGGTCCGCCCGGCTGGTGTTCACGTCCATCCCCACCGGCGACGTGACGATCACGTCGGTGCCCTCGGGCAGGGCGGCCAGCACGCGGCCGAAACCCGCGTCGACGCTCTGGTACACCTCCTCGAGCGCGCCCGCCAGCACCCGGCGGACGTCGCCGTCGACAGCAGCGTCGTCGGCGGGGAGCTGGGACAGGTCCCAGAACTGGTGTCCCGCGACGTGAGCCGCGCTGAACGTCAGCCACGCCAGGTCGAAGCGCTCGCCCGCCAGCAGCAGGTCGGCGGCGTCGGCGACCCGGCCGGACGCGGCCAGCAGGTCGCGCCGAAGCCCCAGCAGGTCTCCCGCCGAGCTGCGCCCGAACACCTCCTCCACCGCGGCGGCCGGGCCGAACAGCCGCTCGAGCCGCCGCCGGGCACGTGGCGGGGACGACCAGCGCTGCAGCACCACCCGGTCGGTGAACTGCCAGCCGCTGATCACCGTGCCGTCCGGCGCGCTGCGCGGCGGGCGACTCTCGTAGGGGTCGACGGCGAGGGTCCGCGTGCCGCGGAAGCGCTCCCACACCGGCGGTGGGGCGTCGAAGGCGCTCGTGTAGCGGACGCGCTGGTCGGGCGCCGACCACTGGAACGGGTAGAACAGTCCGTGATCGGCGAGCTCGACACCGCTGTAGAGGGTGGGGAAGGCACCGGCCGCGAAGTGTGTCGCCGGGGTGTCCAGCTCGTGCCACACCCCGCACTCGCGCAGGCCCGCGAGGGCCGGCAGCCGCCCCTCGGCGAGCATCCGGCCGAGCAGCGACATGCTCGCCGAGTCGAACTGCAGCACCGCCAGCATCGTCACTCCTCCGTCACGGGTACCGGTTGGCTCTCCCCGACGGTCGCGCTGCGCACCGCGTCGACAGTCGTCATGACCGCCACCCCGTCCGCGGCGCTGCCCAGCACGGGCTCGGCGGCCCCGCGGGCGGCGCGCCCGAATGCCTCGAGCTGACCGACCAGCGAGGCGACGAGCGGGTGCGGCCCGCGTCGAGGCACCAACCGGCCCCACACCCCGGCCAGCAGGCCCCCCTGGCGATGCCGGCCCAGCACGATGCCGTCCTGGTCGCGCAGCTCGAGGCGCTCGTGGTGGGGCCGGTCGGTCGCGCAGCGGATCCGCGCGCGCGCCGGCCCGAGCTCCAGCTCGAACGCGGCGCGCTCGGGGGAGACCGCGGTGCGGCTCACGGCCGTCACCTCGGACCGGGTGAGCCAGCGGGCCAGGTCGACCAGGTGCGGGCCGAGGTCGAGCAGCGCATCGTCACGCACGGTGTGCGCGCCCCAGGCGGGGCGCCGGTAGTGGAGCTCGAGGAGCAGCTCGACCGGCTCGCCGGCCGGGGTGGCCGACCGCAGCTCTCCGACGGCCGGGTCGAAGCGGCGGTTGAACCCGATCCACGGCGGCGGCGTGAGCGCCGCGAGCTCCGCGGCCTCCCACCGGTCG
>DASQWR010000007.1:0-13043 GCA_035640155.1 Pseudonocardiaceae bacterium | reverse complement strand
CTCGTCTTCCACCTCGCGCTGGTGGGCCTGCTGGTGTCCTTCGCGGTCGGCAAGCTGCTGGGATACGAGGGCCAGGTCATCGTGCTGGCCAACGGGTCGCAGTTCTGCAACTCCGGGCCGTTTGCCTACGACTCGTTCCGGCCCGGGCTCTCGGTGGACGGCACCGGCCTCGCGCCGTTCTGCGTGCAGGTGAACGGCTTCGAGGCGACCTACCTGGACAACGGGCAACCCGAGCAGTTCCGGGCCGGCGTGCAGTACCAGGACGCGCGGGGCCTGGCCTCCGGGCAGTGGCGATCCTACGAGCTCGCCGTGAATGAGCCGTTGCGGCTCGAGGAGGCGCGGGTCTACCTGCTGGGTCACGGGTACGCACCGCAGTTCACCGTCACCTTCCCCGGCGGCGAGCGGCGCACCGGCACCGTGCAGTGGCGCCCGGTGGACCAGGCCACGCTGCTGTCCGAGGGCGCGACCAAGTTCGATCCGCCGGGTGTCACCGATCCCGCCGCACTGCGGGAGCGTCAGGTCGCCGTGACCGGGCTGTTCGCCCCGACCGCCGTCTCCCGGGGGCAGCTGCTCGGGTCCGGCTTCCCGCAGCTGCTCGACCCCGCCGTCGCGGTCGACGTGCTGCGCGGTGACCTGGGCAACAACTCCGGGCGCGGCCAGTCCATCTTCGAGATCGACCAGTCCATGGTCGACGCCGGGCGGCTCGACCAGGTGGCACGGGAGAACCTCCGCCCGGGTGAGCAGCTCGTTCTCGACGACGGCACCGTGGTGCGCTTCGACGGCGTCGCCCGGTGGGTGTCGCTGCAGGTCTCGCACGACCCGGCACAGCTGTGGGTGCTGACGTTCTCGTTGCTGGTGCTCGGCGGTCTCGGGCTCTCGCTGGCGGTGAAGCGGCGCCGCTTCTGGCTACGGGTGACCCCGGCGCCGGGCGATGGCCTGGGCGGACGTAGCGTGGTCGAGCTGGGTGGGCTGGCCCGGACCGAGGCAGCCGGTTACGGCGAGGAGTTCGACCGCCTGGCCGCTGAGCTGCTCGTGCCGCGCGGTGCGAGCGAGCCGCCGGTACCCGCCGGGGCGAGCAGGAAGGACGGTTCGTGATGCCGGTCGACGTGACCCTGGCGTCCTACGGCGATCTGGCGTTCAATACCTCGCTGGTGCTGTACCTGCTGGCGATGGTGCTGCATGCCGTCGAGTACGCGGCGCGGCGCGAGGTCGCGGTCCCGCCAGCCGCCGAGGCACGCGAGGGTGGGGCGCGCGGGGGCGGGGTCGCGACGCTGGCACCACCGGCCGACACGGCGCTGGAGCCCTTGGCTGACACGGTGCTACCGCGCCGCGGCCCGGTCGAGCGGGCGGGCCGCACCGGCGTGGCGCTGACGGTGCTCGCCGCCGGGGTGCACGGCACATCCCTGGTGCTCCGCGGGCTGGCCGTCGGGCGCGTGCCCTGGGGCAACATGTACGAGTTCACCTCGGCGGTGTGCTTCGTGGCCGTGGTGGCGTGGCTGGTGGTGCTGTACCGCCAGCGGGTGGTGTCCCTGGCGCTGCGCGGCCTGGGGTTGTTCGTCCTGGTGCCGGTGGTGATCCTGCTGTTCCTCGCCGGGACCGTGCTCTACACCGAGGCGGCCCCCCTGATCCCGGCGCTGAACTCCTACTGGATCGCCATCCACGTCGCCGCCGCGATCATCTCTTCGGGCACCCTGCTGGTCGCCGGAGTGGCCAGCGTGCTGTACCTGGTGGCAGCCCGCCACGCTTCCCGGCCCGGCAGCACCTCGGCGTTGGGTGTCCGGTTGCCGCCGGCGGCGACGCTGGATCGGCTGGCCTACCGCACCACGGTGGTCGCGTTCCCGATCTGGACGTTCGCGCTCATCACCGGCGCCATCTGGGCCGAGGCGGCGTGGGGCCGCTACTGGGGCTGGGACCCCAAGGAGACGGTGGCGCTGGTGGCCTGGGTGGTCTACGCCTGCTACCTGCACGCACGGGCCACGGCGGGGTGGCGGGGTTCGCGTTCGGCGTGGATCAACATCGTCGGGTTCGCGGTGATGGTGTTCAACCTGCTCTTCGTCAACATCGTGGTCGCCGGGCTGCACTCCTACGCGGGGTTGTAGATCATTGAGTGTCGGTGAGCCGGGCGGTGAGCTGCGCGACCGACGGTCGCTCAGGTACCCGGTACTCGATCCGCTGTCGAACGCCGGGCGAGAGTGCCGGCAGGGGGCATTCGGCTCTAGACGGTTTCCGCGAGACCGAAAGCCCGCCCGGACCGGCTAATTGGTCCAGGCTGAGGATGGCATCATGTAGCGCCGCGTGCAGTCGTCCGGTCTGCAGCACGTTGAGCTGCAGCGGCCCGGGCTCGGACACCGTGAGGTAGATCCCGCCCGCGGCGAGGTGGACGAGCAGGCGTGCCTGGCGCCCGTACCCATCCCGGCAGCGCACCGTCCACAGCTCGGGGTCACGTTGCCAACCTAGCCTGACCAGAAGCCGCAGTAGCGGCATCATGCGATGATGCTTGGCCATCGCCACGTCACCTCCCATCCACGACGAGCACCGATCCGGACCGTCTCGCGACGAGGGCAGGGGACCTTCCTTCACGGACGTTGCCCGCGTCTCTGGGCCAGTAGGAAGCACCTGGTGCGGACTTCGCGCTGGTCCTTCCTTGAACCTCTCTGGCCCGCCACCGGACGTCGTCCGCCAGCTCGTCAAGCTGGCGGAGCATCTCCCGGCGCGTGCCTGGTGTTGGCATCGTGGCCTCCTCGGCGTGCTCTACCACCACGAGTCTGGTCGCCTCATGACTAGGTCCTTTCTCGACGGGGAGCCAGTTGGTGAGCCAGATCACGATGAAGATAGGTTACCCTAATTAAAGTAACGTACAGATGCAAGCGCATCTGTAATAACGTTGGAGGCGCGGAGGCCTCTCCGGACGCCCTCGCCCTGCGCACGTACCCTGCCGGGCATGGTGGTGGATCATCCGTTGGCCCGGCTCAGTGCTGATGAGATTCGGGTGGCCCGGGCGGTGCTCGACGGAGCCGGGCTGGTGACCGATGCGACTCGCTTCGCGGTGCTCGCGTTGGAGGAGCCGCCGAAGCAGGAGGTTCTGGCGTTCGCCCCAGGCGACCCGGTGAACCGGCGGGTGCGCGCGGTCCTGCTCGATAGCGACACCGGTGCATCGCGGACGGTGCTCGCGTCGATCACGCGGAGGGAGGTCGAGGAGGTCACGGAGGTCGACCCGGCAGCGGATGGCCAGCCGCCGATCCTGCTGGAAGAGTTCGAAGCGGTCGACGAGATCGTCAAGGCAAACGCTGGCTGGCGTGCGGCGATGGAGCGACGGGGCGTCACCGATCTCGACCTGGTGTGCGTGTGCCCCCTGTCGGCCGGTGCTTTCGATATCCCCGGCGAGGAGGGTAAACGGATGCTGCGGGCGCTGTCGTTCCTGCGGCATCGCAAGTCCGACCACCCGTGGGCGCACCCGATTGACGGGGTAGTCGCCTACGTCGACCTCACCGCACGCGAGGTGGTGGACCTTGTCGACCACGAGCGCAGGCCCATTCCCGAGGAGGAGGGCAACTTCGACGACCCCACCTACGTCGGGCCTGCGCGGACCACCCTGCGGCCGATCGAGATCACCCAGCCCGAGGGCCCGAGCTTCAGCGTCGACGGCGACATCGTGCAGTGGGCGGGGTGGTCCCTCCGGATCGGGTTCGATCCCCGCGAGGGATTGGTGCTGTACCATATCTCGTTCCGTGACGGGGAGCGTGACCGGCCCGTCGTGTACCGGGCGTCGGTGGCCGAGATGGTGGTGCCTTACGCCCACCCCGGGCCGGTGCGGTACTGGCAGAACTACTTCGATGCGGGGGAATACCTGCTCGGCCAGCAGGCGAACTCGCTGGTTCTGGGGTGCGACTGCCTCGGCGAGATCCACTACCTGGACGCGGTGCTTGCAGACAATGACGGCGAGCCGCGGGAGATCCCGAACGCCGTTTGCCTGCACGAGGAGGACTTCGGCGTCGGCTGGAAGCACACGGACATCTTCACCGGGTCTGCCGAGACCCGGCGCCAGCGACGCCTGGTCATCTCGTTCTTCGTGACGGTAGGGAACTACGACTACGGCTTCTACTGGTACCTCTACCTGGACGGCACCATCCAGCTCGAGGTCAAGGCGACCGGGGTCCTGTTTACCTCGTCGTACGGCGACGGTGACGAGTGGGCGAGCGAGGTCGCGCCCGGCCTCGGGGCCCCGTTCCACCAGCACCTGTTCAACGCCCGTCTGGACATGATGGTCGACGGCCTCACCAACGCCGTCGAGGAGGTCGACGTGCGGGGCCATCCGGTCGGACCCGCGAACCCGCAGGGCAACGCGTTCGGCCGATCGGTCGCCCGGTTGACCCGCGAGTCGCAGGCCGCCCGCAGCGCCGATCCCGCAGTCGCCCGGAGCTGGCAGATCGTCAATCCGCAGCGGACCAACCGCATGGGCAGGCCGGTGGCGTACGCGCTGTACCCGCAGGGCCAGCCCACGCTGCTCGCGGACGAGCGCTCATCGATCGCCCGCCGCGCAGCGTTCGCGACCCGGCACCTGTGGGTCACCCGATACGACCCGGCCGAACGCTATCCGGCCGGTGACCTGGTGAACCAGCACCCGGGCGGTGCGGGCATCCCGAGCTGGATCGCCCGCGACCGCTCCCTCGACGGCGAGGACCTGGTCGTGTGGCACACCTTCGGTATGACCCACGTGCCCCGTCCCGAGGACTGGCCAGTCATGCCGGTGGACGTCAGTGGCTTCGTGCTCAAGCCCGTCGGGTTCTTCGACCGGAACCCAACCCTCGACGTCCGGGAACCGTGACTTACCGGCGGATGCTCAGCAAGCGAGCAGTGATCGCCTCCTCGAACCCCGCGACCAGTTCAGTAAGCTCCGCGGACAGGCTCGCCGACAGCTCGGTGACCGCCGTCCGGACCCGGTCGCGGTCCGGCAGGCTCGCGAGCACATGCTCCGCTCCCGTGGCGGCCACCATGGTGATGAGCAGCGCCCGCTGGACGTCGGCCTCCTCGGGGTTCTTGATCGCACTGTCCAGCAGCAGCAGGGGCTGGACCGCCTCCCGTTTCGCGGGCAGGAAGACGTCCTTGCGCGGTCCGAACAGTCGCCGCGTCCGACCCCGCTGCACCGTGCCGCGCTCGACCAGCCGGCGGGCGACGAGCTCGTAGGCGGTGTCGTCGAGGTTGTCGGTCCAGGTCCGCACTGGGTAGTTCGACCATTGCGCGGCGAGGCCGGTGATGATGAAGTCAGAGGCATCATCGCCGTGGCTGGCCTTGTCCAGCACGATGACCCGGCCCTCCCGGATGCCTACCCGGCCTTCCACGATCAGCTCCGCGAGCAGCGCCACCACGAGACCGAGTCCGAGCAGGTCACGGCGGATGAGGGGCCTTCCGGTGAGGTCGTTGTGGTTGATCAGGAAGAACTCGTCGGCGAGTGGAAAATTCGACATCGGCGGACACCCCAGGTCGTGCTGCCCGCTGTCGCCGGATCCCGCGGTCAACGGCTGGTCTGTGCCCCGGTCGTCCGGACCGCCCTGCCCCGCGCCAGCGGAATCATCGAGTCTCTCCGGCGGCCCGTAACCTAGCACCGGTGCCACCCGCTGTCAGTGCGGGAAACTGTCATCCTGCCAGAGCCCGCGACGGACGGGTACCGGCTCGCGCACATTCGGTGACTGCGCGCGGCCCCACCAACCGTCCCGTTCGACCGTTCGGCGCTCCACAGCCCCCGTTCGTCTATCGGTGTCGCCGCTCGCCGCATTCAGGCTTGACGACCTTCACAGCCGTGCCCACGGTATTAAGATAGCCTAAGCATTCACCCATTTGACATAGAAGCCCCTGCTCGACCTCGGGCCAGCTCGACAGATTGACCTGCAGAACACACCCCATCCTACCCTCCATCACCCTAGGTTCATAAGCGTTCACCAAGAGTGACTACCTTGACGCCATATTGCCGGACGCTCGGACCAGCGGATACAGCGTGTGGAAACCAGGTTCGCCGTTGGTCACCCCGGCAGGAGGAGTTTGATGTCTGCAGAGGGTATGCATGCTGTGCGCCCCGCGCGGCATGCGGCCTTCCCCCAGCTCAAGCGCCGACGACTCGGCGTCTCGCACCTCGTCTGCTTCACGGTCGCCGCGTCGGCACCGCTGACCGTGCTGGGTGGCGGAGTGACCACGACCTTCGCCGTCACCGGGATCCTCGGCGTGCCGCTGTCGTTCCTCCTCATCGCCGCAGCGCTGGGGCTCTTCGCCGTGGGATACGCGGCGATGAGCCGCCACGTGGGCAACGCCGGCGCCTTCTACTCGTACCTGGCCAACGGGCTCGGCCGCAGCTGGGGGGTGTCCGCGTCCTTCGTCGCGCTGGTCGCCTACAACGCGATCCAGATCGGGCTGTACGGACTGTTCGGGATCGGCCTAGGCGGGTTCATGGCCGGCGCCTTCGGGCTGGAGCTGGCGTGGTGGGTCTGGGCGCTGCTCGCCCTCGTCGCGGTCGGGGTCCTCGGCGTCGCCCGGGTAGACCTGAACGCTCGCGTGCTGGCCGCCCTCCTGGTCCTGGAAGTCGCCGTGGTGGTGATCTACGACATCGTCGCGTTCACGCACCCCGGGGGAGACGAGGTGTCGGCGGCGGGACTGATGCCGAGCCAGCTGTTCGTACCCGGTGTCGGCGCGGTGTTCGCGTTCGGTGTCGCCGCGTTCGTCGGCTTCGAGTCGGGTGCGATCTACAGTGAGGAGTGCGTCGCTCCCCGGCGGACCGTGGCCCGTGCCACCTACACCGCGCTGGCTTTCACCGGCCTGTTCTACGCCCTGTCCGCGTGGGCGATGACGGTCATCGTCGGCCCGGGTGACCTGCAGGGCGCAGCAACCGAGGCCGGACCGGGACTGGTGTTCGGAGCACTCGCCGAGTTCGCTGGCCCGGTAGTCGCCGACCTCGCCACCGTTCTCTTCGTGACCAGCGTGTTCGCAGCACTGCTGAGCTTCCACAACGGCGTGGCCCGGTACCTGTTCGCGCTCGGCCGCGAGCGGGTACTGCCGACGGTGCTCGGCAAGGTTGGCGTGAGATCCGGCGGCCCCCTCGTCGGCTCCCTCACACAGTCCGCGCTCGCGCTGGCCATCGTCGCTGTCTTCGCCGCCACCGGGGGGGAGCCGCTGCTTCAGCTGTTCACCTGGGGAAGCGGAGTCGCAGCGGTCGGCGTGATCCTGCTGATGACCGGGACGTCTGCATCGGTGGTCGGGTTCTTCTCCCGTCACGACACGAAGGAGAACCTCTGGCAGCGCACGATCGCGCCCGTCCTGGCGACCATCGTGCTCGGCGCCCTAGTCGTCCTCCTCGTAGTCAACTTCGACGCGCTGCTCGGCTCTGCGTCGTCGCCGCTTCGATGGATCTTGCCCGGCCTCGCGCTCGGGGGAGCCGTGCTCGGCCTCACCTGGGGCCGCCTGCTGAGGACGCGCCAGCCCGACGTCTACGCCGGGATCGGTCGCAGCGCTGCGGTAGCTCAGGACGCCGACGACGAGGACCTGGTGTTGCCCAAGCTGCGGAAGTAACCGCCACGATTCGGGGAGACAAGTTGCCGATCATCAAATTGCTCGCCGCGTGGCGCAAGCCGGTGAACGCGCGGCGTGCACTGTGCCCGGCGGATGGCACCACCGCGGTGCTGGAGCGGCTGGTGTCGAGCCTGGAGCGGAACCAGGGTATCGACCACGTCGAGACTCTCGGCGCCCGCAACGACCTGGCGGCTGCCTACCGCGAGCGCGGCCGCCACGAGGATGCTGCACGGGTGTTCGAGCAGCTGGTCACCGAGTGCCGGCGGGTCCTCGGACACGATCACCCCGAGACCCTCGTCATTCACGGCAACCTGGCGGCAGCCTATCTGTCCCTTGGCCGCGTCGAGCAGGCCACCGCGTTGCTCGAGCAGACCATGGCCGTACGGGCACGCGTGCTCGGCGAGCACCACCCGAGCACGCTGGCAGCCTGCCACGGCCTGGCGGCCACGTACCTGGTGGCAGGGCAGGTGCCGCGTTCCGTCGCGATGTTCGAGCAGGCGATTGCCGAGCAGACCCGGGTGCTCGGCGAGGACCACCCGAACACGCTCGCCTCCCGCCACAACCTCGCCTGCGCCTACCTCGAAGCACAGCGCCCCACGGAGGCAATCGCCCTCTTCGACAGCGCGAGAACCGACTGCGAGCGTGTGCTGGGCGCTACTCACCCGCACACGCTGAGGGTGCGCGCCGGGCTGGCGGAGGGCTATCTCGCTGCCGACCGGCGGGGCGAGGGCATCGCGTTGCTGGAGGAAGTCGTCGCCGACCGCGAGTGGATATTGGGCCCGGATCACCCAGACACGCGGTCCTTGTGCGAAGACCTTGCTGCGGCGCTCGGTCATGACTCGTCGAGGACTGTCGTCGACGGGACCCCGCGCCGGACTCAGCCAGTGGTCCCGCGACACGTTCGTGCCGTGCACGGCTGACGGGGATGGTGGAGCACTAGCTGCCGACGTTCGGGTTGCAGCCAGTACCGTGGTGCCGAGCGGTCCGTAGCTTGACTACGTCGTGTCGACGGCATGCGCGGGCGGGGACGTTCGGAGAGATCATCGAGCTGCTGTCCTAGCAACTTGCCATTCCGGACCTGTCCACAGGGGCGGTGACCCCGGATCGCAGTGGCGAGTTGCGGCGACTACCGTCGGGAGTGTCGGGGTTCTCCTGATGTGCCCAGGTGTAGGAGGGGACCAACCGGTGACCGGACGCTATGAGGAAACTCGCGAGGAGTTCCAGTCGGTGGAGACCTCCGGCCCGCATCCCGTGGGTGGCGGCCCTTCCGGCCCGCACCGAGTCGACCCGGCACACTCCTCCGGCCCGCACCCGATGGACCCACGCCAGCCCGGCTATCACGCCCCGGGCACGCAGGGCGCGGCGCAGCCTCCCCAGCAGCCCCGGGGTGGCCAGCGGCAGCAGGCTCAGCAGCAGCACGACCTGTCGTCCGCGCGGCTGCTGCGGCAGCTGAAGCGGCCCCCGCAGTCGGGCTGGCGGCGCGCGGTGTTCGTCGCGAGCGGCGGCACGCTCAATCCCGGCGAGAGCACCGCGGACGTCCGCAGGCGTGAGTTGATCGTGCGCATCAACCAGCCGCTGCACGGCTGTTACAAGATTGCGATGCTCAGCCTCAAGGGTGGCGTCGGCAAGACCACGATCACGACCACGCTGGGCTCCACCTTCTCGAGTCTGCGCGGTGACCGCATCATCGCGGTGGACGCCAATCCCGACCGCGGCACCCTGTCCCAGAAGATCCCGCTCGAGACGACCGCGACGGTGCGCCACCTGCTGCGGGACGCGAACCAGATCCGCAGGTACTCCGACATCCGGTCCTACACCTCGCAAGGCCCGAGCCGGCTGGAGGTCCTGGCCAGCGAGCAGGACCCGGCGGTGTCCGAGGCCTTCAGCGAGGAGAACTACCGGCGCACCGTCGACCTCCTCGAACGCTTCTACAACATCGTGCTGACCGACTGCGGCACCGGATTGATGCACTCGGCGATGAAGGGCGTGCTCGAGCTGGCCGACGCCCTGGTGATCGTGTCCTCCGGCTCTATCGACGGCGCGCGCTCGGCGTCGGCGACCCTGGACTGGCTCGATGCGCACGGCTACCACGAGCTGGTCGGGCGTTCGGTCGCCGTGATCAACTCGGTGCGTCCCACATCAGGCAAGGTCGACATCGAGCGGGTGTCGTCGCACTTTGCGTCGCGCTGTCGCGCGGTCTGCCGGATGCCGTTCGACGAGCACCTCGAGGAGGGTGCGGAGATCGAGCTCGACCGCCTCGGGGCGAGTGGCCGGCTCGCGGCGCTGGAACTTGCGGCGGCGGTGGCCGACGGCTTTCAGCACACAGCTGGCTGGACCGGCCCGCGCTAGGAGTGTCCTTCAGGCAGGGCGGCCCCTGCTCCGGCCTCAGGCCTCGGCCTCCGGATCGGAGCGACGTCTGCGGTCCAGCTCGCGCAGGAAGTCCGGGTTGTCGTCGGGCGCGCGCCCCGGGTGACGCGGCTCGGGCCTGGACTCCGGGCCGAACGCCTTCCAGAGCAGCACGCCGGTGGTTGCCGCGCCGAATGCTGCCAGCAGGTACAACACAGCAGTCACCTCCCTAGGCTGGAGCCGAGGATAGTGCCGCGCGGCGAGTCGTACGAACAGGGCTTACGGCATCCACACACCCGACTCACCGCGGTGATGGTCAACTCGGCTGGGATGCGGGGGTGGTGAGGGCGGCGAGCAGGGCGCGGACCTCGGCCTCCCGGAAGCGACGGTGGCCGCCCGGTGTCCTGATAGAGCTGATCCGTCCTGCGGACGCCCAGCGGGTGACCGTCTTGGGGTCGACGCGGAAGAGGGCCGCGACCTCGCCCGGCGTGAGCAGTCGCTCGGCCTGGTCCGGGTGGGCACCCGACGTAGCAATGGACATCGCACGACCTCCTCGTCACAACCCCCGCGCCCCCAGCACTGCGGGGAGCAGTGCTGCCAGGACCTTTCGGACACATCGTGTCAGCTCACCCGCCAGGTACTCGAACGGTTGTGATTGGGTAAAGCGTCGGTAATCGCATGCAACGGGATGAATCGGTCTGATGTGACGGCCCTGACGGGCGGTAGACTCGTATGACATGTCCGAGCAGCACCCGGTCGGCCGCTCGACGCTGACTCGCGATCTCGTGCTGTACACGCTCGCCCGTTTCGGGTTGCTGGCCGTGATCGCGCTGCTGCTGACGCTGGCTGGGGTCCCGGCGGTGGTGGCGCTGTTGCTGGCGCTCGTGGTGTCGCTGCCACTCTCGGTGATCGTACTGCCCGGCCTGCGGGTGCGGGTGAACGCCGGCCTGGCGGAGACGACCCAGCGGCGCCGCGCGGAGCGCGACCAGTTGCGCGCCCAGCTGCGAGGCGACCAGCTAGGAGACGACCAGATGGGAGGCGACCAGCGCGACGACCAGGGGTGAGCGGACGCATCGTCAACCAGCTGGCATCAACCAGCGGACCCTACCTGACCGCCTGCCAGGCCGATCGCCGTTGCGGACGCCCAGACCAGCATCGCAAGTCCGGTGTCGCGCAACACCGCGATTAGGTCACCGCCGGTGCAGCCGCGCAGCACTCGGCGGATGGCGGGCAGCACCAGGGCCGCCGCGACCAGGGCCAGCAGCGCGACCGGGGCTGCCGGCGCGAGCCCGACGGTGACGACGAACGGGACAGCGGAGAGCACCGCGTAGAGGACCCGGGTGCGGCGGTCGCCGAGCCGGACGGCCAAGGTGCGCTTGCCGACTGCGGCGTCGGTACGGATGTCCCGCAGGTTGTTGGTGACCAGCACGGCGGCGGAGAGTGCACCCACCGCGACGGCGACGGCCACCCCCGCGCCGCTGAGCCGTCCGGTCAGCACGTACTGGGTACCCAGCACGGCGACGGGGCCGAAGAACACGAACACCGAGAACTCCCCGAGGCCGGCGTATCCGTAGGGCCGCCGTCCGCCGGTGTAGAACCACGCCGCGACGATGCATACCGCGCCGAGCACGACGAGCCACCAGCGCCCGGACAGCACCACGAGCGCGAGCCCTACCACCGCCGCTATCGCGAAGCAGGCGAACGCCGCGGTTCGGACCGCGGCGGGTTGGGCGGCGCCGGACCCCACCAGGCGCATGGGGCCGACCCGGTCGGTGTCGGTGCCACGCATCCCGTCGGAGTAGTCGTTGGCGTAGTTCACCCCGACGATCAGCGCCAGCGAGACGGTGAGCGCCAGCACGGCCCGCAGCCACGGCACGTCCCCCAGTGCGGCGGTGGCGCCCACCCCGAGGAGGACCGGGGAGACGGCGTTGGGCAGCGTACGCGGCCGGGCACCATGCACCCACTGCGCCGCGGTCGCCACGGAGACGTAGCTTACTGGCGGGCCTACTGGTGACGTCACCTTCTGGGTTGGACCTAGCCCAGCGGCGTAACGCTAAGTCCACCTGGTCCGGTTGTTGCAGGTCAGAGCACCGCTTCCTACCCACACAGGTCCCTCGGTCCATCTGTGATCACGCAGTCTGCGACCGCAGTGCGACCGCTCGCGGTCCGCCTCTCCTGGTGATCAGACCGCCCCTCACAAGAGGCGGCCCCGCACCGACGCCTTGAACGCCGGTCGGGGCCTGATCCCCCACCTGATTTGGCAGGACAAGCCGACCCTGCACCCGGTGGTCGCGCCGTGGCTGGCGGATCGCACCCAGCGGGGGCAGGCCGCCCGATGGGCACTCGGGTTCGCCCGGCACTGGGCGCTGTTCCACCTCGCCCGGTCGCCGATCTACCTGCTCAAGCTCATCGGCTACTCCCCTACCGGCGCCATGCGCGTGCTGCGGGGTGTGGTCCGGTGGATCACCGACGCACAGTCCGGTCCGCTGCGGGCCGCGGCCGTGCGCGACGAGCTTTACTCCGAGTACGACAAGCTCCAGTCCCGGCGTGATCTGCGAGTCAAGGTCCGCGGCGGAATCCTCGCCGTGGCCGTGGCCGCGGTGTGGATCGCCTACGTCACCGTGCTCGCCGAGCAGATGCCGTCGTGGGCGCCACCGGTCGTGCTGTCGGTGCTCGTGCTGGCCCTGGGATATCACGGGCGCCCGGTCGACAAGCCGATCGCGATGACCGCTGTCGTGATACCGAGGGTGCAGCCGCTCACCTCCGAGATCGTGGTGCGGGCACTGGGTTCTCTCGGTATCGCCGCGCTCAACCAGGCCGCCGCGAAGAACCCCACCGGCAAAGGGTGGTTCGTCGCCCCGGGCATCGGGCGGGACGGCCCCGGTTGGCGGGTGGATTTGGAGCTGCCCTACGGGGTGACCGCGACCGACATCATCGACAAACGCGACCGCCTCGCCTCCGGGTTGCGCCGCCCACTCGGGTGTGTGTGGCCCGAACCGGCGCCGGAGCATCCCGGGCGGGTCGTGTTGTGGTGCGGGGATCAGGACATGTCCCAGGCGAAACAACCTGCCTGGCCCCTGGCACGGTCCGGGCAGGTTGACCTGTTCGTGCCCAACCGTTTGGCACCGATCAGCGTGGCCGGT
>DASQWR010000006.1:0-28670 GCA_035640155.1 Pseudonocardiaceae bacterium | reverse complement strand
CGAGTCGCTGCTCACGCTCGGCGTCCGCGTCTACGCTCAGGCCGCTGAAGCCACCGTGCACCACCTGCGTACCCGCAATGGCGACCACGAGGTGGACCTCATCGTGAAGCGGGATGATGGCCGGGTCGTGGCGATGGAGGTCAAGCTCAGCCCGTCGGTGGGTGAGGCCGATGTCCGGCACCTGCACTGGTTGCGCGAGCAGCTCGAGGATCACCTGCTGGACCCCGTTGTGATCACCTCTGGGCGGCACGCCTACCGTCGTGCCGACGGGATCGCGGTCGTTCCGGCCGCGCTGCTTGGCGCATGAGGCCCGGCGTCGGGACCGAGCTGGACGCACACATCCGCTCGGTCACCGTCCGGCTGGAGGACACCTGACCCGGTCCAGGTGGACCCGAGGGACACGCTTACTTTGCGGACAGCGTGTCGCGGGCGGTGGCTCGGGCCTCGGCGGGTGACTTCGCAGCCCGAGCGGCGGCTGCCGCCGCTCGGCAGGCCGCCCCGGTGTAGGTGGCCAGCGCGACGCGGACCGCCGGGAGCGCGCCGGCGGCCATGGACAGGCTGGTGACGCCGAGCCCGACGAGTACACCCGCGAGCGCGGGGTCGGCCGCCGCCTCGCCACACACGCCGCAGGGAACCCCGGCAGCCCCGGCCGCCGCGGCGACGCAGGCGACCAGATCGAGCAGGGCCGGCTGCCACGGATCCTGGAACCGGGCGACGGCGCCCACCTCGCGGTCCGCCGCACAGGCGTACTGCGCCATGTCATTAGTGCCGATGCTGACGAAGTCGACATCGGCTGCCAGCTCCGCGGCCCGCAGTGCCGCGGCCGGCACCTCGATCATCACGCCGACCGGGCCGACCAGCCCGACCTCCCGACACGCCGTCACGAACCACTGGGCGTCGTCCAGGTCGGCGACCATCGGTGCCATCACCTGAAGGTCGGCACCGGTGCCGGTCGCCGCCTGGGCGAGCGCGCGTAGCTGACCGGCCAGCAGCTCGGGATACCGGCGGAGCAACCGAACCCCGCGCAGGCCGAGCGCTGGATTCGGCTCCCGGCGCTGCGGGGGCAGGAACCTCAGCGGCTTGTCGGCTCCGGCGTCGAGCACCCGGGTGACGACCCGGCGACCGCGGAAGGCGCCGAGCACCTGCCGGTAGAGCGCGGCCTGCTCCTGTTCATTGGGTGGCACCGAGCGGTCGAGGAAGCAGAACTCGGTACGGAACAGCCCGACGCCCTCGGCGCCGTGTGCCAGCGCGGAGGCCACATCGGCTGGGCCGCCCAGGTTGGCGAGCAGCCCGACCGGGTCGCCGTCTGCGGTGCGGCCCTGGCCGAGCCCGGCCGCAGCCGCCGATCCGGTCACCGCCGCGCCCGTCACCGACCGCACACCGTGACCACCCGCGGCGGCGAGCTCCCCGGCCGTGGGGTCGGCCCGGACCAGGCCGCTGCTGCCGTCGACCACCACGGTGACCCCGTCGGGCAACGCCGTCACGCCCGGGCAGGCCACCACCGCAGGCACGCCCAGGGCGCGGGCCAGGATCGCGGTGTGGCTGGTCGGACCGCCTTCCTCGGTGACGAAGGCGACGACCTTCGTCCGGTCCAGCACGGCGGTGTCCGCCGGGGCAAGGTCCCGGGCAACGAGCACCGCCGGCCCGGTCAGGGCGGGCAAACCCGGTGGCGGCATGCCCGAAAGCCGGGCCACCGTGCGGTGGCGCACGTCATCGAGATCGGTCACCCGTCCCGCGACATAGCTCCCCGCCGCGGCGATGGCGGTGCGGTAGATGTCGAAGGCGTCGTACACCGCCCGCGCTGCGGTGCTCCCGGTGCCAACCTGTCGAGCCACCTCGGCGGCGAGATCGGGGTCACGAGCCATCAACGCCTGAGCCTCGAGCACCGCCCGTTCCGCTGGCCCGGCTCGCCGTCCGCGTTCTTCGAGGTCGGCCGCGACGGCCGCCAGCGCGTCTGACGCCTGCGTCCTTGCCACAACCGGATCGTCGGCCGGGCCGTCGTTGGGCGGTTCCGGCAGCCGGTCGGCCAGCCGCACCACCGGTCCCACGCCGACGCCGGGACTCGCACTGACGCCCTGGAACGGCCCGGTCGGGTCAACCATTTGCGGGTGGCGTCGCCGTGACGACCCGGGCGATGCGATCCAGCGCCTCCTCCGCCCCGGGTCCGTCGGCCCGCAGCACCACCCGCTCGCCACCCCGAACGTCCAGTCCGAGCAGCGCGAGGATGCTCTTCGCGTTGACCGGATCGCCGTCCGGCCGGGCCACCGTGACGCTGATCGAGGTACCGGCGGCGGCCTGGACGACCAGCGAGGCGGGCCGGGCATGCAGGCCCACTCCCGGGGGTACGGTCACCGACCGCTCGACCATGGGCTCCTCCTTCCCAGCGCCGCCCACATTTTCAGCGCCCCCCACGTTCTCAGCGCCACCCGAACAGCTCCGTGCCGGCCGATACGACGCCGTCGGCGGCGAGCCGGGACACGGCCTCCGGCGCGGCGTCCAACGCCACCACCGGGCACACCGGCGAACGTCCGCCGGCCTCGATTCTGGCGACGTCCCAGCCGATGATGGGTCCACCGGCGACAACTCTGTCACCCTGGGCCGCGAGCAGCTCGAATCCGGCACCGGCCAGTTGCACCGTGTCGATACCCAGGTGGACCAACACCCCGCGCTGGTCGTCGGCGATGACGACGAACGCATGCGGGTGCAGCGTGGCCAGCCGGCCACTGACCGGTGCACGTGCGATCAGCGGAGCACGCTCCGGATCGATCGCCACACCGGGACCGACGAGAGCGGCGGCGAAAACCGGATCGGGTACGTCCGCGAGCGCCCGCGCCCGCCCGGGCACCGGTGCGCACACCGTCAGGACCGGCCTGCTCACTCGGAAAGGTCCTCGATCTCGCTCGCCAGGGTGTCGGCCTCGGGTCCGACGACCACCTGCACCACGCTGCCGACACGCAGCACGCCGTGCGCCCCGGCGGAGCGCAACACCGCCTCGTCCACCAGCGCCGAGTCGTGCACCTCGGTGCGCAGCCGGGTGATGCACGGTTCGATCTCCACGATGTTGTCGAGCCCACCGAGACCGGCGACGATCTGCTCCGCCTTCGTGGTCATGTGCTGCTGCCCCCATCTGCCGGCGCCGGCTGAGACAGTACGGGCGCGCCGTCATCTCGTCACCGTCTCGTCGCTCCGAACACGAGCGTCCCGCCGATCCAGGTGGCACGGGTGCGCAGGTCGTCGCCGAGCCAGACGATGTCGGCGGCGGCACCCGGCGCGATCCGTCCGAGGTCGGTGCAACCCAGCAGGTCGGAGGGCACGCGGCACGCGGCTGCGACCGCGCTCACCAGGTCGACTCCGAGCGCCACCGCGTTCGCCACGGCCTCGTCCAGCCGCAGTCCCGAACCGGCCAGCGTCCCGTCGCCGCGTACCGGCGGGCGCCCGGCCTCGACGACCACCGGCTCGTCGCCCAGCAGGTAACGTCCCGGTGGCATGCCCGCAGCGGCGACCGCGTCGGTGACCAACGCGACCCGGTCGGGAGCAGCGGCGAAGGCCAGCTGCGCGACCTGGGCCGCCACGTGATGCAGGTCGAGGATCAGCCCACAGGTCAGCCGGTGGTCCACGAGGGCGGCGCCGGCCACCCCTGGCTCCCGGTGGTGCAGGCCGCGCTGCGCGTTGAACAGATGGGTGACCATCCGCGCCCCGGCATCGGCGGCCGCGCTGACCTGGGCTGCCGTCGCGTCGGTGTGGCCGAGACCGACCAGTACACCCGCGGTGGCGAACCGGCGCACCGCGTCGAGGGCGCCGGGGAGCTCCGGTGCCAGGGTCACCAGCCGCAGCGTGCCGGGAGCGGCGGCATCCATCAGGAGGTCGAGCGCCTGGTCGGTAGGGTCACGGAGGAAGGTGGCGTTGTGCGCACCGCGGTGTGAGCCTGTCAGGAACGGCCCTTCGAGGTGCACCCCGACGATCCGGGCGACCGAGCCCGTCGCCGACCCGGAAACCATGGCGTGTTCGGCCCGGCGCAGCCCGGCAGCCAGGCGGTCGAGCGGACCCGTGATGAAGGTGGGAGCGAACGCGGTCACGCCGGTCTCGGGCAGGCGGGTGGCCACGGCGGACCACTCGGCCGGTGTCGCCGAGACGAAGTCGACTCCGAAGTAACCGTTGACCTGGAGGTCGACCAGACCGGGCACGAGCAGCCCGTCTGCCAGCGTCACGTCGGCGCGCAACCTCTCGACCTGCGGGCCGGCCACCACGTCCACGACGTGCCCGTGCTCGACGACCACCCCCGCGGGTGCGAGCATCTCCTCGCCGGTGACCATTCGCGGCGCGACGATCACGCTCACCGGCGATCCCTTCGAATGCGTTGACGGCCGGGTGCGGGGCGCGGTCTAGCCTGGGCGACCTCATCGACGCGGAGCTTACGGTCGGTGGCGATCCCGTTTGACCAGGAGGTTCGCTCATGAGCTCGACCGCGCCTGCCGAGGTCACGGGAGGCGCCGGAGGCAACATCCTCGCCGTGCTCCAGCGCGTCGGCCGAAGCCTCATCATGCCCATCGTGGTGCTCCCGCCCGCCGCGCTGCTGCTCCGGTTGGGCCAACCCGACCTGCTCGGTCGCAGCGAGCTCGGCTGGCTGGACGCGATCGCGGACGTCATCTCGGCGAGCGGCCAGGCCGTCTTCGACGCCCTGCCGCTGTTGTTCGCCGTCGGGGTGGCGATCGGGTTCGCCCGGAGGTCCGACGGATCCACTGCACTGGCCGCGCTGGTCGGATATCTCGTCTTCGACCGGGTGACCCGGGTCATCTTCGCCTCGGTTCCGGCGGGCTGGTCGGAGCCGTTCCAGGCGCTCGAGGAACGGGTGGTCTCCGACATCGACGGTACGCAGACGCTTGACCTGGCACAGGCGAACCCCACCGGAGTCCTGGGCGGCATCCTCATGGGCCTGCTCGCCGCGGTGCTCTGGCAGCGCTACCACCGGGTGAAGCTGCCGACCTGGCTCGCGTTCTTCGGCGGGCGGCGGTTCGTGTCGATCGTCACGGCGTTCGCCGCGCTGGTCGCCGCGGTCGTCGTCGCGCTGCTCTGGTTCCTCATCGGGGCCGGCATCGACTGGGTCGGTGATCAGCTCGTCGGTGCGGGGGCTCTCGGCGTCGGCGTCTACGGCGTCGTGAACCGGTTGCTGATCCCGCTCGGCCTGCACCACATCGTCAACTCGATCGTGTGGTTCACCGTGCCGGACTGCTCCGACGCGGTGGGAACGACGCTCGGCGGGGATCTCAACTGTTACTTCGCCGGGGTCGAGGGCACCGGCGGCTTCATGGCCGGCTTCTTCCCGGTCATCATGTTCGGCCTGCCTGCCGCGGCGCTGGCCATGGTGCACGAGGCGAGAACCCCGCGACGCAAGGCGGTGGCCGGCATCATGGTGGCGGCTGGACTGACGTCGCTGGTCACCGGCGTCACCGAACCGATCGAGTTCGCCTTCATCTTCGTGGCTCCGGTGCTCTTCGCCGTGCACGCGGTGCTCACCGGGATATCGATGGCGCTGGCCTACGTCCTGGACATCAAGATCGGTTTCGGGTTCTCCGCGGGGCTCATCGACTACGTGCTGAACTTCAACAAGGCCAACACCGAGAACCCGCTGCTCGTGATCGTCCTCGGCGTCGCCTACGCGATCGTCTACTACCTGCTGTTCCGCTTCCTCATCCGGGCACTGGACCTCAAGACGCCGGGCCGAGAGCCTGACGACGAACCCGCCTCCGCCACCTCGGGTTGACGTTGCAGCTCCAGCGCGCGGATCCCGTCCACCTGTGTGTCCGCGGTGGCGGTGATCTGTTCCTGCGCGCAGCGACGTGCCAGCTGCGAGAGGTCCGGCGGGGCTGGGTGGCCGGTGATCTGCACCAGCGCTGCCCCGGCGGCGAGCACGGGCAGCATCGGGTCGCCGTCCGCGCTCCACCCGCCGGTGCACAGCACCCGATCCTCGGCCGTCAGCCCCAGCTCGGCCGCGCGGGCCCGGGCGGCGTCCACCAGGGCACCCACCGTGCGGGTTGGTGTCGCGGGCGTCGATGTTGGTACCGGCGCCGGGCTGAAGTGGTCTCCGTGCACGCGCACCTCGCTCGCGTGGTCGCGCACCCCCGGCGGCAGGTCAGGCACGCTCGCGCCGAGCGGGTGCAGCGACACCGCGGCCACCTCGTCGGGGCCGGCCACCTCGGGGAGCCGGTCGGCCGAGCACAGCACCGCGACGACACCAGCCGGATCATCGGTTACCACCGCGCCGCACCACCACGCGCCGAGCAGCACCCCGACGCTCTGCCAGTGCGGGGGCAGCAACACCGCCACCGGATCCCCCGGCTGCACGTCGAGCTCGTCGCGCAGCCAGTTGGCGGTCTTGGCCGCCCAGTTGGCCAGGGTGGCGCCGGAGAGCTCCACCCGGGTGCCCGCCGCATCGTCGTAATGGGTGATGCGCGGGCGGGCCGGGTCCTCGCGCAGGAGCGGGCCGAGCAGCGCGTCGGTGACAGTCATCGGGCTCCTGGTCTCAGTTGACGCATGGCACGCCGTCGGCGGTGATCGGCGGCGGCTCTGGGGTGCGGGCTTCGGGCAACCGGACCGCCTGGAACCGGGCGGGTTGCGTCGAGGGGGGCTGGGTCGAGACGGTGGCGCCGCCGGGGCGCAGCACGGCCGGGGCGGCAACGCCCTGCTGGCCCGGTCCGGTGTAGTCCTCACCGAGCAGCACGACGATCTGGTCCCGGGCCAGCGCGGGGTTGGCCTGGACCGAGATGCCGCCGCCGAGCAGGGTGGCGATCCGCTCACCGGCCGCACCCTGGCCGGACGCCACCTCGATCACCGTGCCGCCCCGGGCGGCCGTGTCGGTCACCTCCCCGGCCACGAACTCCGCTGCGGTCAGCTCCCCGGCCACCCGGGAGGCCAGCCCCTCCGTCCCGGTCCCGTTGCGCACCTCCACGACATAGCGCGTGACCGGGTCGGCGGTTGGCGGCGGCGGGGCGACGGTGGACGGTGGAGGTGCCGCGTCGGCGGTGCCGTCCAGCAGGCCGGCGACGAAGCGCTGCACCTGCGGGGGGTCGACGGTGATGATGCTCTGGCCGCGCTCGTTGATGGCACCGACGGCTTGCACCGGGATCGTCACGAACTCCACCGCGCCCGCGGCGACGCCCTGCATCTGCTGGGCGAAGTCGAGCACGTCCCATCCCTCGTCGAGCACCACCGAGCGCTGCGCCGCCGTCACCAACGCCCGCAGGCGATCGGGGTCGGTGAGGGTGCCGGTGGAGAGCACCTTGCCCACCGCCGCAGCCATGAACACCTGCTGGCGCACGATGCGGTCCAGGTCCCCGCGCGGCAGGTCACCCCGCTGGCGGACGAAGGCCAGCGCGTCGGCACCGGTGACAGTCTGGTGTCCGGCGGGGAAGTCCGCCCCGGAGCCGGAGTCGCTGGTCGCCGAGCTCAGGCAGACCTCGACGCCGCCGATGGCCTCGGTGAGCAGGTAGAAGCCGAGCAGGTTCACCTCGGCGTAGTGGTCGACCTGCACCCCGGTGAGGTTCTGCACGCTCTCCACCAGAGCCCGCCGGCCAGCCCGGTCGGACTCCCGCTGGATGCGGTCGGAGTCGGTGACCCCCCGGTCCCGCAGGTCGCCCGCGGTGCGGACCGCGACCTCGCCGTAGGCGGCGTTGATCTTGTCCTCGCGGTAGCCCGGGATCGGGACGTAGGTGTCGCGCGGGATGGACACCGCGCGCGCCGCCGCGCCGCTCTCGGGCACCCGGATCAGGATGATCGTGTCGGTGTTGGTCCCGACCGTCTCCTCTGTGCGCAGCAGCCGCAGCACGTCGAGCGGCAACGGGTTGCCCTGCGCGTCGGTACGGCTGTCGCTGCCTATCAGCAGGATGTCGGTGGCACCGTCACCATCCTGGCCGGCGAAATCCGGTGGCAGGGCGACCAGCACGTCCGTGGTGGTGAGCGCCCGCTCCACCGAGACGAGTCCGGCCCAGCTCACCCCGGCGGCGCCCAGGACGGCGACCGAGAGCAGTGCGACGACGGTGCGGACGGCGCGACGGACCACCCGCCGACCCCGACCGACCGGCGGAGGATCCGACCGCCGATAGGACGTGGGCGGCCCCGCCCGGTGCTTGCTCACCCGTCTGACCCCTCCGGTGCGAATCTGTCGGCCCAGGCTAGTCGCGCTGGCCTACCAGTCAGCCCCATGCCGGTCGGCGCCATGCCGGTCTGCCCCATGAGAGGCGGCTCAGGGCACGCAGGGCACGTCGCCCGCGGTGATCGGCGCCGCCGGCGGCGGGGCCTGCCGCAGGGCAGCTGAGCCGGCGCGCAGCAGGGGGGCACTGGTGCGGCCCGCCCGGCCCGGCCCGCCGTAGTCCTCGCCGAGGAAGACCTGCGCCGAGCCTGGCGTGAGGGTCTCGTCCTCCTCGACCGGGAGCCCACCGAGCGCACCGGCCACCGCATAGCCGACGTCCTGCTCGCCCGGGGCGCGCCGAACCACGCTGGCCCCCCGTGGCTCGGCATTGCCGACCATGCCGGTTCCGAACCCCTTGCCCCCCAGCTCACCCGAGACGCGGGCCGCGAGCCCGTTCATACCAGAGCCATTGAACACGTCGACCGCGACCGCGGCGTTGCCCTGCCCTCCGGCAGTAGCCTGCTCCCGGGCCGGCGCGCGATCGACCACACCGGCGACGAAGCGACGGACGGCCTTCGGGTCTACCTCGAGCACCGAGCCGTCGCCGTCGCTGCTGACCTCGCCCAGCACCGGGATGGTGACGAACTCGACGTTACCGGCGGCGACACCCCGCATGCGCGACGCGAACTCGAGCACATTCAGATCCCGGTCGAGCACCAGCGCCTGCTGGGTCGCCTCGGTCAGCTCCCGGATCCGCCTCGGGTTCGCGAGCGTCCCGGCTGAGAGCACCTTGTCGGCGAGCCCGGCGAGGAAGGCCTGCTGGCGCACTACGCGGTCGAGGTCGCCGCGGGGCAGGCCGTTGCGCTGGCGAACGAAGGCCAGCGCCTCCGCGCCCGAGATCGTCTGCGGGCCGGCGGGGAACTGCGCACCCGAGAACTCGTCGTCCACCGGCGCCCGCAGGCACACGTCGACGCCGCCGACGGCTTCGGTGAGGCGCGCGAACCCGAGCAGGTTCAGCTCGGCGTAATGGTCGACCCCCACTCCGGTGAGGTCCTCGACGGTCTCGACCAGCATCCCGCGGCCAGCGGTGATGGACTCGGTGCGCACCTGGGCGGGGTCCGCACCCTGCTCGACGAGCCGTGCGGCGGTCTCGTTCTTGGCCCGGGCGAACGCGGAGTTCAGCTTGTGCTCCCCGTAGCCGTCAGGCAGCTCGACGTAGAGGTCGCGCGGCAGCGACAGGGCGACGGCGCGGCGCCCGTCGTCGGGGATCCGCACCAGGATCACCGTGTCGGTGAGATCGCCCCCCGCGTCCGAGGCGCGCAACTGGGAGAGGACTTCGGGGGGCAGCGGGTTGCCCTGCGCATCGGTGCGGCTGTCGCTGCCCACGATCAGCAGGTCGGTGGCGCCGTCTGGTGCTGTCAGGCCGCCGGTGACGTCGGCGGTGGTGAGACGGTTCTGCAGATCCCGGAAGGCGGACCAGCCGACGCCGGTGAGCCCCAGTGTCAGCGCGGAGGCCAGCACCACCGCCAGCTTCGCACGGCGCACCGCCCGCACCGGCCCCCCGGGCCGTCGGGCCGTCGGGGCGGTCCGCGGGCGGCTGGGCAGGGGCACCTTGTGGCGGGGGGGCGGGTGGTCAGGCAGCTGGTGACCCCCCTGCGGGCGGGGACGGCGACCGGACGGGGGCAGGGAGGCACCGCGGGGAGCAGCGGGCCCGCGGCGGGGCAGCGGGCGACCCGGACGTCCACCCGCACCTCCCGGCCGCGGTGGCCTGTCCTCCACGTGCCCCTCCTGGATGCTGCGGTCCGTCCGGGGCACCAGGCTAGCCGGAGCGCTGCCCCGGCTCCGCGTCCCGACCGGCCCCGGGTCTGCACGTGCGTGGCCCGCGGGTGGCCTCCCCGTGACAGACTGCCACCAGGTGGGGTGACGGCTCGGCAATGGGGACGCGGGAGGGGTCATGCGGCGGCTGCTGGTCACGGGTGGGGCCGGTTTCATCGGGTCGACGTTCGTGCGCCGCGTGCTACGAGGCGCGGAGCCCACGCTCGCCGGCGTCGAGGTGGTGGTGCTCGACAAGCTGACCTACGCGGGCAACGAGGCGAACCTGGCGCCGGTGTGCACCGATCCGCGCTACCGGTTCATCAAGGGGGACATCACCGACGGCGAGCTGGTCCGGGACGCGATGGCGGGGGTGGACGCGGTGGTGCACTTCGCTGCGGAGTCCCACGTGGATCGCTCGATCCTCGGCGCCGACCCGTTCGTCGTCACGAACGTGGTGGGCACCCAGATCCTGCTGCAGTCCGCATTGGACACACGCGTGTCCCGGTTCGTCCATGTCTCCACCGACGAGGTGTACGGGTCCATCGACACCGGCTCCTGGGTCGAGACCCACCCGTTGGCGCCGAACTCGCCGTACTCGGCGTCCAAGGCGTCCTCCGACCTGCTCGCCTGCGCCTACGCCCGGACCCACGGCCTGGATGTCCGGATCACCCGCTGCTCCAACAACTACGGGCCCTACCAGTACCCGGAGAAGGTCATCCCGCTGTTCGTCACCAACCTGCTCGACGGGCTGCGGGTGCCGCTCTACGGCGACGGGCTCAACGTCCGGGACTGGCTGCACGTCGACGACCACTGCCGCGGGATCGCGCTGGTGCTCCACCGTGGACGCGCCGGTGAGATCTACCACATCGGCGGTGGCACGGAGCTGACGAACCGCGAGCTCACCGCGCGGTTGCTCCACGCGCTCGGGGCGGACTGGTCGCGGGTGCGCCCGGTCGAGGACCGCAAGGCCCACGACCGGCGCTACTCGCTGAACTGGTCGAAGATCAACCGAGAGCTGGGTTACGCACCCGTGATGGGATTCGAGGACGGGCTTGCCGCGACGGTGCGCTGGTATGCGGAGAACCGGGACTGGTGGGAGCCGCTCAAGGGCGCCGCCGCAGCATGAACGCGTCCTCTCAGGCCCGCACCAGGCTGCTGGTCACCGGTGGGCGCGGGCAGCTCGGGACCGACCTGGTGGCCGCCGCCGCCCGCGCCGGCCTCACCGAGGTGCACACTCCCGGGTCGGCCGAGCTCGACGTCACCGACCCGGCCGCGGTGCGCGCCGCGGTGCAGGCTCTGATGGACGCGGGCGGTTCCCCAGTGGTGAATGCGGTGGTGGTGAATGCGGCCGCCTACACCGCGGTCGACGCCGCTGAGTCCGACCCGGAGCGGGCGCACGCGGTCAACTCGACCGGTCCGGCGCACCTCGCCGCGGCCTGCGCCGAGCACGGGGCGCGCCTGGTGCAGGTGTCCACTGACTACGTCTTCGCCGGCGATGCCGCCGCGCCATACCGGGTGGACGACCCGACCGGGCCGCGGTCGGTGTACGGGCGCAGCAAGCTCGCCGGGGAGCGGGCCGTGCTCGGCGCCGGCGCGCACGTGGTCCGCACGGCGTGGCTCTACGGCGCGCACGGCACCAACTTCGTGCGCACGATGACCAGCCTGGAGCGCTCGCACCGGATCGTGACGGTCGTCGACGACCAACGGGGCAGCCCCACCTGGACCGCGGATCTGGCGGACGGGCTGGTCGCGTTGGCGCTCGCCGCGGACCGGGTGCCGCCGGGGGTGCTGCACTGCGTGAACTCGGGCGCCACCACCTGGTGCGGGCTCGCGCGCGCGGTGTTCGCCGAGATCGGGGCCGACCCGCAGCGCGTCCGGCCCTGCACGTCGGCGGACTTTCCCCGCCCCGCGCCACGGCCGGCGAACTCGGTGCTGGACACCGCGTCCTGGGCCGCGGCCGGTCTGCCTCCGCTGCGCCCGTGGCGCGCCGCGCTCGCCTCCGCGTTCACCGCGCAGCGCGCTGCGCTCACCGCACCCTGAGACCGAGCGGGTGAAGCAGGCTCTCATGTCAAACATGGAAGAGCTTGATAGAAGCATGTATAGACGCCAAAGCGTGGCTTGCCTCTCGATGACCTCTGCGCGCCGTCCGAGGCGATCGGTCAACGTCTCGCCGACGAGTGGACGGGCGGCTCGGGGTTGGTCACACCAGGTCCGATCCGGTGGTGGGCTTGCGGGCCGCTAGCCGCTCGACGATACCCACCGCGAAGCGGTCGTGGCGCTCGATGTCGAACCCCGCAGCGCGGACCCGCTCGATCGGCCGGCGCAGGAAGTGCTCGCCACCGAGCGGCACGGTGGCCAGCTCAAGCAGCCGCTGACCGGTCCTCAGGACGGGGTTGGAGCTGGCGACATGGTCGGCGAGCAGCAGGCGTCCCCCGGGCCGCAGCACCCGGATCATCTCGGCGAGGGCACACTCGTGGTCTGGGATGGCACACAGCGAGAAGGTGCATACCACCGTGTCGAAGGTGGCGTCGTGGAACTCCAGCGCCTCGGCGTCCCCGAGCCGCAGGTCGATCTCGTGGCCGAGCTCGTCGGCCCGCCGGCGGGCGATCTCAAGCATTGGAGGGCTGAGTTCGATGCCAGTGAGCGCAACGCCAGCGGGATAGTGGGGGAGGTTGAGGCCGGTGCCGATGGCGACCTCGAGCACCTCTCCGGTGGCCTGCCCGCAGACCCAGCCGCGGGTGTCGCCGAACAGCCGCCGATCCATGAACCCCATCTGGCGGTCGTAGGTGCGTGAGTGCCGGTCCCAGTACCGCCGCCACCGGCTCCGCTGCGCGCTGGACGGACTCATGAGACGGTCACCTCGGCACCGTAGGTGGCCGCTCGGGGATCGGTCCAGACCGCCTGCACGTCCCGGATCGCCGAGATCAACTCCTCGACCTGGTCGACTGATCGAGCATCGTCACCCGTGAGCGCTGCGCTGCCCGAGCGCGGTCGACTTGCCGAAGGCGCTGGTCCACATCCGCCGCTCGACATCGTGTGGCCGCGTCTGCCCGCGCTGTGCGCCGTCGGTGTCCTCCCTGAGGTGCTCTCCGGGACCCGCATCGGGGTGTTGTAGATGCTGCTGACGTGGTCGATGTTCTTGAAGGAGACCTGGAACACGCCGGGTGGGTCTCGAACCCGTCCCTGCCGTGGGAGATCAGCACCGGCCCGTAGGTGACCGCGCGTCCTGCATCAGCCAGGACGAGAGGGCCGAGAGGTCGATGCAGGCATCTGCTCGGGGGCTACACGGGGGCGGGAGCGACTCGTGGTCGGCGCTTCGCTGAGGTCCGCCCCATGGCGGGACGCTGACGCTGTTCGCCAGGAGTCGATGTCCCGAGCCGGCGCAGCTGAGCGGTGACCGCGACTTGACCTCAACTTTTGGTTGAGCTCTTATGTCTCGTGGTGTCGCCGGTCGAGACCGTCGGCATGGCTCGACACCAGAGGCGAGGGGATCGGCCTGGGTGCGGAGCTGGGCGTCGGCCCCGCCGCGACGGCGTGGGTGCTGCTCGCCTACGCGCTGCCGATGGCGTCCATCGCAGTGCCCGGGGGCCGGTGGGCCGACGGCGCCGACGTGCGCTCCACGCTTCACCCTCTCGATGCTCGGCGTGGGGGTGGCGAGCATCTGGAGGCGCTCGCCCCGACATTCGGGGTGCTCCTGATCGCCCGCGTGCTGCAGGGGATGGCCGCCGGGTTGATCGTGGCCGTCTACATGCCCATCGTCATCGGCAGCGTGCGCGAGGAACAGCGCGGGCGCGCCATCGGTTACATCATCACGATCATGACGATCGGCGGCATAGCCGGCACGGCTGGAGGCATCGGCATGACGGTCCGCACCATCGCCATGACTGTCGGTCCCGCCGTGGCCGCCCTGTCCTGGACCATGGCCGGCGGGGGCGTCACCGGTTTCCGCGCCGGCCTCCTCACCCTGCTCGTGGCCGCCGGGCAGGACGCGACCGCGCGCGCCGGTGCGCCGATCGTCCACTAGCAGCTCGCCGCGACCCACGCGGCAGCGTCCACTCGACTGGGAGAACACCTGATGTCCGGAGACCGTTTCCAGCTCGCGGTGATCGTGGGCAGCGTCCGCGAGGGCCGGTTCGGGCCCGTGGTGGCCGACTGGTTCGTCGGTCAGGCCAAGCAGCGCGCCGACGTGACCGTTGATGTCATCGACCTCGCCGACACCACAATCCCCAGCGCGTCCTTCGCCGACCGGATCGCCGCCGCCGACGCCTTCGTCGTGGTCACCCCTGAGTACAACCACAGCTACCCCGGGCCGCTCAAGCACGCGATCGACAGCGTCGGCGGGGGGTGGCGGGCCAAACCGGTCGGTTTCGTCAGCTACGGCGGCATGTCCGGTGGGCTGCGCGCGGTCGAGCCACTGCGGATCGTGTTCGCCGAGCTGCACACCGCTACCATCCGGAACACGGTGAGCTTTCACTTTGCCCGGGAGCAGTTCGACGAGCACGGAACGCCTCGCGACCCAGCCGGGGTCAACGCCGCCGCGGACGTCCTGCTCGGCCAGCTGACCTGGTGGGCCTGGGCGCTGCGGGAAGCCAGGGCAACCCGACCCTACGTCGCCTGAACCCGCTCGCGAAGCGTCACGATGATGAACGAATCCCGTATGACCCACGGGGAGCTGACCGTCGGGCAGCTCGCTGCCCGCAGCGGCGTGTCCATCTCAGCACTGCACTTCTACGAGCGGCAAGGCTTGATCAGCAGCCGGCGCACTTCGGGCAACCAGCGCCGTTACCAGCGGAAACACGCTGCGCCGGGTGGCGTTCATCCGCATCGCAGTGCGGGTCGGCATCCCGCTGGGCGACGTCGCCGCCGTCCTCGCCTGCTCCCCGACAACCGCACCCCCACTCGACGGGACTGGCAGCGGATATCCCAATGCTGGCAGGACACCTTGGACCAGCGGATGCGCCAACTCCAGCAGCTGCGGGACGACTTCACCGACTGCGTCGGGTGCGGGTGCCTGTCGATCGACCGCTGCAAGCTGGCCAACCCCTTCGATGAGCTCGGCAAGCACGGCCCCGGCCCTCGACGGCTGCTCGGACAGGATCGCGAAGGCGCGCAGTGCCAGGGCGGGGCGGGAGGATGTGGAGGTGCCGACTCCCGCTGACACCTACATCCACGGCCATCACGCCAGCGTGCTGCGCTCGCATCGGTGGCGGACCGCGGAGAACTCCGCCGGGTACCTGCTGCCTTGCCTGCGATCCGGACAGCGCCTGCTCGACCTCGGCTGCGGCCCCGGGACGATCACCGTCGACCTGGCCCGTCGGGTGGCACCAGGGCAAGTGGTGGGCGTGGACCGGGAGCAGCAGCCGCTCCGGGAAGCCCGCGCAGCCGCGGCTGATCAAGGCGTCGACAACGTCAGGTTCGAGGTCGGCGACGCCTACCGCCTGGACTACCCCGGCGCCAGCTTCGACATCGTGCACGCCCACCAGGTCCTGCAGCACCTCAGCGACCCGGTCGCCGCCCTCGCCGAGATGCGCCGCGTATGTAAGCCGAGTGGTTACGTCGCCGCCCGCGATGCCGACTACCAGGCGATGACCTGGTACCCGGCGGACCGGCGCCTGGACCGGTGGCTCGAGCTGTACCGACAGGTTGCGCGCAGCAACGGCGCCGAGCCCGACGCTGGCCGGCGCCTGCTGTCCTGGGCCCACGGCGCCGGCTACCGAGACGTCACCTGCACCGCGACGGTGTGGTGCTACGCCACCCGCGAGGCGCGGGACTGGTGGGGCGGACTGTGGGCCGAGCGCATCACCCGCTCTGCCCTCGCTGAGCACGCCCTGGGGCGGGGCTTCGCGAGCCAGCAGGAACTGGACGACCTTGCCGACGGCTGGCGACACTGGGCCCGCCAGGACGGCGGCTGGTTCGCCGTGCTCAACGCCGAGATCCTCTGCGCCATCACCTGAGGGGCCTCATCCAACTCCCGCAACCGGCGCCAGCCATAGCACCGGTAGCGAAACAATGCCTCGCTGAGCTCGTGGGTGCCGATCATGGTCGGGCTGGTCAGCGGTCTGGTGTTCGGTGTGGTCTTCGCCGCGGTGGGCTACGGTGCCACCCGGGGCCGGCGTGACTTCACGTCTGCCAGCCAGATCGTCGCCGGGCGCTACGACGTGCTGTGCCAGCCGCGGCACGCGGAGAAGGCTCGTGACCTGCTCGGCAAGCTGGCCCTGCGCAGTCCTACCAGCTGACTGCTGGTCCCGGTGACCCACGTCGCGGGCATCAGGGCGTGCCCCGCAGGAGACGGGGTCCGACTTGCCCTGCTCGGCAGCCTGGCGGCGGCTTCGTCCTGGGCGAACCCGTCCTCTCTGCGCCTACACCGGACAGCTCACCGGCAACCGCAGATTCGACCACCGAACCGTCGGGCAGCTCTGGCCAGCCACAGGGCCAGTCCGTTCGGCTGCGCCTCACCGGCGAGCACGCCCGCGCACTGCACCGGCACATCCCGTCCCTGGTCGCTGCCGCCCGCCGGATGTTCCTCGAGTCCGAGCGTCCGGGGGCAGAAGGTGGAGGAGGTTACACGGAACTGCTCGTCGATCTCTCCGATGTTCCGACGACGGCGTGTTGCGCGGAACTGGTCTTCCTCGCTGGCCTGCTCCGCCGGGTCCTCGGCCCTCAGGTACCCGTCAGCTTGATCGGCGTGAACCCGGCACTGGCCGCGCCGCTGATCGGCGGCGGCATGCCCGATGACGTCACGATGATCGACACTCGCGGTCGGCGCTGGCCAGCCTGAACCAACCGCCCGTCACGTCGCCGCCGGCAGACTTCGCCCGCCTGGGCGAGGAGTGTCGAGCCCCCTGCAGACGGCCGACGCGGACCGGCTCAGTGGGACATCGATGGACGGCGGTCACTGGGCCCAGCTCAGGTGCCAGCACCACTCTCGGTCCCAGTCTTGACTTCCTGGGAACAACAAACCTATATTGAGCGTTGCAAGGGTTGCCTCGGTGGAGCGCTGGGGCAGCGAGCAACACTGGTCGAAGGAGGCGATGACAATGCTGATGCGTACCGACCCGTTCCGGGAGCTGGACCGGCTGACCCAGCAGGTCTTCGGCCAGCAGGGCACCTGGTCACGCCCGGCGGTGATGCCGATGGAGGCCTACCGCTCCGGGGAGGAGTTCGTGGTGCACTTCGATCTGCCCGGGGTGGATCCGGCGTCGATCGATCTGAACGTGGAGCGCAACGTGCTCACCGTCCAGGCTGAGCGGCGACCCACCGCGGACGGCGAGCATGTGGAGACGCTGGTGGCCGAGCGACCGTATGGGGCGTTCTCCCGGCAGCTGTTCCTCGCCGAGACGTTGGACACCGAGCGGATCGAGGCGCACTACGAGGCTGGTGTGCTGACCCTGCGGATCCCGGTGGCCGAGCAGGCCAAGCCCCGCAAGATCGAGGTCAGCGCGGGCAACGCCAAGCAGCTCACCGGCTGATCGCCATCCGGATCCATGGCCGTGGACCGCGGGGGTGCGCCGGATCGGGGTTGAGGCCGGGCTCACCTGTGCTGGCCGCGGTGGCGCCGGCTCCGGAGGAAGGAGCCGTGGCGCGGGGTGACCTGTCGATCATCGGTCAGCACGGTGTGGGTCCGAGCCCGGCAGAACCACCGGGCTGGCGCTGGCGCTGCGGGGGCCGGCCCCCGCAGCCCTGCAGGAGATCCGGGGTGGAGAGAAGCACGAGAAGGATCAAGGAGGTAACCATGGCGCTTCCGGTGCTGCACCGCAACCACGCGGTAGAGCAGAAGGACCAGTCCGCTCGGGGGGCGAGCCCGCTGGCGGGCCGCTGGTCGCCGTGGACGGAGTTCACCGAGCTCCACGAGCGGATGGGTCGGCTGTTGTCCCAGGCGTTCGGGGACGCGGAGCGTCCTGGCGACGGGTGGCGCCCGGCCGCGGATGTGGAGGAGACGACCGACGCCTACGTGGTCGAGCTCGAGCTGCCCGGGGTCAAGCGGGACGATGTGTCGGTGGAGTTCGGCGGCGGTGAGCTGACCGTCACCGGTGAGGTCAAGGAGCGGGAACGGGTCGGGTTCCTGCGGACCCGCACCCGACTGGTAGGACGGTTCGACTACCGGGTGAGCCTGCCCGCCGACGTGGAGCAGGACCAGGTCACGGCCTCTCTATCGGACGGGGTGCTGACGGTGCGGGTACCCAAGAACGAACAGTCGCGCCCGCGCAGGATCCCGATCAGCAGCTGATGGGGCACCTGCGGCTCGGTGACAGGGCCAGCATCGAGGGTCAGAGGCGGGGGACGCCGTCACCCGGTGCGTCTCCCGCCTGTTTCTTCTTTCGCGGCGTTGGGTATCCCGACTGGCGAGCAGGCGTGGAGTAGGAGGGGACGAGCAGATGGCCAGGGCTGTGGGTATCGACCTGGGAACCACGAACTCAGTGATCGCTGTCTACGAGGGTGGCCAGCCCACGGTGATCACCAACGCCGAAGGCTCGCGCACCACACCCTCTGTGGTGGCCTTCACCGACACTGGTGAGCGGCTGGTGGGGCAGCTGGCGCGACGGCAGTCGGTGCTGAACCCCAAGGGCACGATCTACTCGGCGAAGCGGTTCGTCGGCCGCCGCTTCGGCGAGGTGGGCACCGAGGCCGACCAGGTGTCCTACGACGTGGTATCCGGACCGGACGACGCGGTGCGGTTCTCGGTGCGGGGCAAGACCTACGCGCCGGAGGAGATCTCGGCGGCGGTGCTGCGCAAGCTCGTCGACGATGCGTCCAAGCACCTCGGGGAGAAGATCACCCAGGCCGTGATCACGGTGCCGGCGTATTTCAACGATGCGCAGCGTCAGGCCACCAAGGACGCCGGGCGGATCGCCGGGTTGGAGGTGCTGCGGATCGTCAACGAGCCGACCGCGGCGGCGCTGGCGTATGGGCTGGACAAGAACAAGCACGAGACGGTGCTGGTGTTCGACCTCGGTGGGGGCACCTTCGATGTGAGCATTCTCGACGTGGGCGAGGGCGTGGTGGAGGTCCGCTCCACCGCAGGGGACACCCATCTGGGCGGCGACGACTTCGACCGCCGGCTGGTTGACCACCTCGCCGAGGACTTCCAGCGGACCAACGGGGTGGACCTGCGCAAGGACCCGCAGGCGTTGCAACGGCTCTACGAGGCCGCGGAGAAGGCCAAGGTGGAGCTGTCCTCCACGCCGCAGACCCAGGTGAACCTGCCGTTCATCACCGCGGATGCCTCCGGTCCCAAGCACCTGACGACGACGGTCACCCGGGCGACCTTCGAGCAGCTGACCGCCGAGTTGGTGGAGCGCTGCATGGGGCCGGTGCGCCAAGCGATGGCCGACGGGAAGGTCACCGCCAACGATCTCGACGAGGTGATCCTGGTCGGTGGCTCGACCCGGATCCCGGCGGTGCAGGCGCTGGTGCGCCGCCTGGTCGGCGGCAAGGACCCGAACATGTCGGTCAACCCCGACGAGGTGGTCGCTGCGGGCGCGGCGGTGCAGGCGGCGGTGCTCCAAGGCGAGGTCTCCGACGTGCTGCTGCTGGACGTGACCCCGCTCTCGCTGGGCGTGGAAACCCTCGGCGGTCTCATGACGAAGATCATCGAGCGGAACACCACGATCCCGACCCGGCGCACCGAGGTGTTCACCACGGCCGAGGACAACCAGCCTGCGGTGGATGTGGTGGTGTTGCAGGGTGAGCGGGAACAAGCGGCCGACAACCGGGTGCTGGGCCGGGTGCGGTTGGAGAACATCCGCCCGGCTGCCCGTGGCATGCCGCAGATTGAGGTCACCTTCGACATCGACGCCAACGGAATCCTCAACGTCTCGGCCAGGGACAAGGACACCGGCGTCGAGCAGAACATCACCATCTCCGAAAGCGGCACCCTGGACGAGGCCGAGGTGCAGCGGATGGTCACCGACGCCGAACGGCACCAGGCCGAGGACGCCCGCGCTCGCCAGCTCATCGAGGCCCGCAACGAACTGGACACCGCCTCCTACCAGGTCGAGCGGCTGGTGAGCGAACGTGGTGACGCAGTGGCCGTGCACGACAAGGCCCGCGCGGAGACGCTCGTCGCCGATGCCCGCCAGGCGGTCAAGGAGCAGGCGCCCCTGGAGCGGGTGCGGGCCCTGACCGCGGACCTGCAGCAAATGCTGCACGGCCTGTCCGCTACTACTGCGGCCGGCAACGGCGCCGATGGCTCCGCCCAACCGGGTAGGTCAGGGGCAGCCGGGGGCCGGGACGACGTCATCGACGCTGAGTTCACCACCGGCTGACCCACCACCGGCTCCGCACCCATGCGGCAACCCCGTCTGGACGGACTGACGATGGACGAGACGAAGAACACCGAGGAGCACCCCCGGCCCGCAGAGCAACATCCGGAGTCGGCGGCGGGCGAACAGGACCGGCACGAGCCGAGGGACGCCGCTGACGGACAAGCCACCGCCGGTGCTGGCGCGCCGGCGGGACCCACCGCGGTGGAGTTGCAGGACCGCTGGCAGCGGGCGGTGGCCGAGCTGGACAACCTGCGCAAGCGCTACGAACGCCAGCTCGACCAAGCCCGCCGAGCTGAGCGAGACCGGGTCACGGCGGCATGGCTGCCAGTGCTGGACCACCTGGAGCTGGCGCTGCAGCATGCCCACGCAGACCCGGCGACGATCGTCGCGGGCATCCAGGCGGTCCATCAGCAGGCCCTCGATGTACTCGCCGGGTTGGGCTATCGGCGGGTCGATGAGGTCGGTGCGCGGTTCGATCCGACTGTGCACGAAGCCGCGCAGGTAACCCAGGACCCGGACGCGGAACCGAACACCGTGGTGGCCGTGCTGCGGCCCGGCTACACCACCGATGCGGCGTTGCTGCGGCCCGCCGTGGTGACCGTGGCCGGCGGGCGGGAGTAGACCGGGGGACACTGACGATGGCGACGGATCGGGACTATTACCAGGCGCTGGGGGTGGCGCGCACCGCGAGCCAGGAGGAGATTCAACGTGCCTACCGCACCCTCGCCCGCCGCTACCACCCCGACATCAACAAGGAACCCGGCGCCGAGGACCGCTTCAAGGAGATCACCGAGGCGTACGAGGTGCTCTCCGACCCTGACCACCGGGCTCGTTACGACCGCTTCGGCGCGGCGTGGCGGCAGGTCCCGGAGGACTATGACCCTCGGGCGGGCGCGCACTTCGGCGCCGGGCAGAGCGGTGGTCGTCGGGTCTACGTCGACACCGGCGGCTTCGGCGAACCGGGCTTTGGCGGACCGGGCTTCGGCGGGGGTGGTGGATTCGGCGAGGTGGATCTGGAGGACCTGCTGGGCGGGTTCTTCCCCAGCGGCGGTGCGGGGTTCGGGCGGGGCGGCGTGCCCGGTGCGGACAGCGAGGCCGAGATCGAGCTCAGCGTCGAGGACGCTTACACCGGTGGCCGCCGCCGCATCACCCTGAACACCTCCACCGGTTCACGCAACTACGAGGTCAACATCCCCCCGGGAGTGACCGACGGTCAGCGGATTCGGCTGGCCGGGCAGGGCGCGACCGGCTCTGGAGGCGGCCCGGCGGGAGATCTGTATCTCGTGGTGCGGCTGGCTCCGCACCCGCTCTACCGTGTCCAGGGCCGCGACGTCACCGTCGAGGTTCCGGTGACGCCGTGGGAAGCCGCGCTCGGGGGTTCGATCCCGGTGCCGACACCGGCCGGCACCACCCGTGTCGACCTCCCGGCCGGATCCTCCAGCGGCCGCCGGTTGCGCCTGCGGGGGCGAGGTTTGCCCAACCCACGTGGTACGGCCGGTGACCTGTATGCCGAAGTCAAGGTCGTCGTTCCGACCACGCTGTCACCGACGGAACGAGACCTGTTCGGCCGGCTGGCCGCTGAGTCCGACTTCGACCCGCGGGCCGGCAGGTCGGCTGCCCAGGGAAGGCGGTGAGAGGAGGTGACGAGGTACCCGCTGGTCCGCATCGGTGTTCCTCGCGCAGGCTGGTCGCTGGAGGATTTCTCGGCGGCGGTGGGCTTGCACCCCCAGCTGGTGCGCCGTTTCGTGGCGCTCGGGTTGCTGCTGCCCGAGCACTCCAGCAGCGGCGGGCAGCTGTGGTTCGGCGCCGCGCAGGTCGCTCGCGCTGCGCGGATTCAACGGTTGCGCGCTGGGCTCGGGTTGAACTACGCGGGGGTGGGTGTGGTGCTCGAGCTGCTCACCCGGATCGAGGAACTGGAGGCCGCGTTGCGTGCCCGCCCCGCCACTGCCCGGCCCAGCACCGGGACCGCAACCGGCGAAGCAAACGGCAGGAGGTGACGGGTCGTGGACATGAACCGGCTGACTCAGAAGTCTCAGGAGGCGCTGCAGGACGCGCAGACCAAGGCATTGCGGTTCGGGCATGTCGAGGTCGATGGCGAGCATTTGCTGTTGGCCCTTCTCGACCAGCCCGAGGGCCTGGTGCCGCGGTTGCTCGCCGCCGCGGGGGCTGATCCGGACCGGGCGCGTGCGGTGGTGGAGGCGGAACTGGGCCGCCGCCCCCGGGTGTCGGGTCCCGGCGCGGCCCCGGGGCAGGTGTTCGTCACCCAGCGCCTCTCGCGGCTGCTGGACGCCGCGGAACGGGAAGCGGGTCGACTCAAGGATGAGTACGTCTCCGTCGAGCACCTCATCCTGGCCCTCGTCGACGAGGGGTCGGCCAGTGCAGCAGGGCGGGCGCTGCGCGATCAGGGCCTGAACCGGGAACGGATGCTATCCGCACTGACCGGGATCCGCGGCAACCAGCGGGTGACCTCCGCGATGCCCGAGGTGGCTTATGAGGCGCTGGAGAAGTACGGGAGGGATCTCGTTGCAGAGGCCCGCTCCGGGAAGCTCGACCCGGTCATCGGCCGGGATACTGAGATCCGGCGGGTCACCCAGATCCTGTCCCGCAAGACGAAGAACAACCCGGTCCTCATCGGTGACCCCGGGGTCGGCAAGACTGCGATCGTTGAGGGGTTGGCGCAGCGGATCGCCAACGGTGACGTCCCCGAGGGGCTACGGGACAAGACCATCTTCGCGCTGGACATGGGGTCGCTGGTAGCCGGAGCGAAGTACCGCGGTGAGTTCGAGGAACGCCTGAAGGCCGTCCTGTCGGAGGTCTCCGCCGCCCAGGGTCGGATCCTGCTGTTCGTTGATGAAATGCACACGGTTGTCGGCGCCGGCGCCGCCGAGGGAGCGATGGACGCCGGCAACATGCTCAAGCCGATGCTGGCCCGCGGCGAGCTGCACATGATCGGTGCCACCACGCTGGACGAGTACCGCAAGCACGTCGAGAAGGACGCCGCGCTGGAGCGCCGCTTCCAACCCGTCCTGGTCGACGAACCGTCGGTGGAGGATGCGATCTCCATCCTGCGTGGGCTGCGGGAACGGCTCGAGGTGTTCCACGGGGTGCGGATCCAGGACGCCGCCCTGGTCGCCGCGGTGACCCTGTCCCACCGCTACATCTCCGACCGGTTCCTGCCGGACAAGGCCATCGACCTCGTCGACGAGGCCTGCGCCATGCTGCGCACCGAGATCGACTCCCAGCCCGCCGAGCTGGACCAGGCCAGCCGCCGAGTGATGCGCCTGGAGATCGAGGAGGCCGCGCTGGCCAAGGAGGACGATCCCGCCAGCCAGGCGCGGCTGGCCGAGCTGCGCCGGGAACTGGCCGACCTGCGCGGCGAGGCCGACGCGATGCGCGCCCAGTGGGAGGCCGAACGCCACGCCATCCGCAAAGTCCAGTCCCTGCGCGAGGAGATCGAACGGGTTCGGCACGAGTCCGAGGCCGCCGAACGCCACTACGACCTCAACCGGGCAGCCGAGCTGCGCCACGGCCGGCTTCCCGAGCTGGAACGGCGCCTGAACGCCGAGGAAGACCAGCTCGCCACCAAGCAAGGCACCCACCGGTTGCTGCGCGAGGTGGTCACCGACGACGAGATCGCCTCCATCGTCGCCCGCTGGACCGGCATCCCGGTCAGCCGCCTGCTCGAAGGCGAGCGGCACAAGCTGCTGCGCCTGGACGAGATCCTGCACGAACGAGTGGTCGGGCAGGATGAAGCCGTCCAACTCGTCGCCGACGCGATCGTCCGCGCCCGCTCCGGGGTGAAGGACCCCCGCCGCCCGATCGGCTCGTTCCTGTTCCTGGGCCCCACCGGAGTCGGCAAGACCGAACTGGCCAAGACCGTCGCGGCCGCCCTGTTCGACACCGAAGACAACATGGTGCGCTTGGACATGAGCGAGTACCAGGAACGGCACACCGTCAGCCGGCTGGTCGGCGCCCCACCCGGCTACGTCGGCTACGAGGAGGGCGGGCAACTCACCGAAGCGGTCCGGCGCAAGCCCTACTCGGTGGTGCTGCTCGACGAGGTGGAAAAAGCTCACCCCGACGTGTTCAACACCCTGCTGCAGCTGCTCGACGATGGCCGGCTCACCGACGCCCAGGGCCGCACCGTCGACTTCCGCAACACCGTCGTGGCGATGACCAGCAACATCGGCTCCCAGTACCTGCTCGACGGGGTCACCCCCCACGGGGAGATCAAGGACGACGCCCGCACGGCGGTCATGGCGGAGCTGCGCCGACACTTCCGCCCCGAGTTCCTCAACCGCGTCGACGACATCGTGCTGTTCAAGCCACTGACCCTGCCCGAGATCGAACGCGTCGTCGACCTGCTGACCGCCGACCTGCAGCGCCGCCTCGTCGACCGCCGACTGGATCTCCAGCTCACCGAAGCGGCCCGCCACCACATCGCCTCCGAAGGGTTCGACCCCATCTACGGCGCCCGCCCACTACGCCGGTTCCTGCAACGAGAGGTCGAAACACGCATGGGACGCGCCCTGCTCACCGGCAACATCAACGACGGCTCCACCGTGATTGTCGACCTCACCCCCGACGGACAGCTCACCGTGACCTGGAGCACCGGCGGGGACCAGGAACCCGGGACCGCGTGATCACGAAGGGGGAATGGAGGAGCTGCTGCGTCCGTTGGGCTGAGCACGGGCGCGCATCAGGTGGCGGCGACCATGACCGGCTGGGCGTCTCTCAGCGGTGCCCAGCGGCGCTGGACAGCGCCACTCACCTGTCGCAAGCGCCCAGATCCTCACGTTCCGGGGATTCGGCGCCCGCCGACATCCGACTGCCCGGTGTGCTACTCGCCGACGTGCCGGTGGACAGCAGCGGGCAGGCGTCCGGCGCTCAAGGCACCGCCCATGCGTCTCCACGGCTTGGCAGCACGGCAACGACCGCGCTGATCCAGCGCGTCGCGGCCTGTCTTGCGTCTGAGTTCGTGAAGCAGATCCGGTTTGAATACCCAGCCTTGGATCGGCGTGTCTGACCGATCTGGAGGCTGTTGATGATGTCCGCTTTGACCGTGTCTGGCAGGAAGCCACGCCGGCGGCTGTCGGCGAGCGAGAAGTACGAGATGTGGATGTCGATCGTGACCGGGCAGGCGACGCAGCGGGAGGCTGCCGACCGGTACGGGGTGGACCGCTCGGTGGTGGTGACCGCGTGCCGGGTGGCCAAGCAGGGTGCGCTGGACGCGCTGGCCGCCTCGGTGCCGGGCCGGCCCACGGTGATCCAATGACACGAGTGTTAACGATCTGCGGCCTGCGGATCTCGTGGCTCAGCCGTTGATCGTCCACGCGGCGACCGACCCACGGAAACAGCAAAAGAGCCGGAACAACCGCCCGCGGGTTAGTCCGGTCGGATGTTGTGGTTCAGGCGGAAGAGGTTGGTCGGGTCGTACCGCCGCTTCAGGGCCACGAGACGGTCGAGGTTGGCCCCGAAGGTGCCGTGAACCATCCTGTCGTTGTCTTCGTACAGTCCCGGGAAGTTCACGTACTCGGCGTCCGTTGCGAACGGCTCCAGCGCGCGGAACGCCGCCCGGCCCCATTCGAGGGCGGAGTCGTCATCCTCCGGGCGTTCCCAGTTGGACTCGATACCGAGCAGGAACGGCGCAGACCGGTCCCCGAAAGCCGTGTCCGAGGCCCCAGGACGGCTGAATGCGCCACCGAGCTGCCAGATGTCGAGCGTCGAGTGCGGAGAGGGGCTGCTCTCGTTCAGGGCGACGAGCGCTGCGATCGCGTCGTCTGGCAGACTCGCGAGATAGTGCGACTTCCAGTAGTAGCGCATCTCGTGGGCGGGGTAGTCGGCGTCGAAGAACTTTTGCACGTCCAGATACGGAAGCGTTTCGGAAAGATCAGCGATGGGCGAGCCGAACTCGCGGAGCGGCTTCAGCTCCTGCTGCGCACGCGCCCCCTCGCCGCAGTGCACCGCCAGGTAGACCACGATCGGGGAATTATGATGCTCGGCCGGGATCTCCTCCATCTCCGGCGCGTGCCACAGGATGGCGAACGAACTCACCTCGTCAGGAGCGGCGATCGCCCACTGGCGGTAGAAGCGCAGCGCTTCATGAGCGTCCCTGCCCGCGTGCACGACGAAAGCGAGGAACACATCGGGTCCTACGGGATGTGCCCGGTACTCGAACGACGTGACGATCCCGAAGTTCCCCCCACCGCCCTGCACGCCCCAGAACAGGTCGCGGTTCTGCTCGTCACTCGCAGTGAGCAGCTGGCCGTCCGCGGTGACGATGTCGACGGAGATCAGGTTGTCGGAGCTGAGCCCGTGCTTGCGGCGTAGCCAACCAAGTCCACCACCCAGCGTTAGGCCGGCGATCCCGGTCGCCGTGACAACCCCCATCGGCACGGCGAGGCCGAACGCCTGCGTCTCATGGTCGAGATCACCGATGGTAACGCCGCCCTCCGCGCGGACGATCCCGCTTCCGGGATCGACGCGAACGCTGTTCATGAGCGAGAGGTCGAACACCAGGCCGTCGTCACAGACCCCGCTACCGGCCACGTTGTGACCGCCCCCACGCACGGCCACGGGCAAGCCCCGCTCCCGCGCGAAGCTGACGGCGGTGAATCACGTCGGCGACACCCGCGCAGCGCATGATGAGGGCGGGGCGCTTGTCCACCATGCCGTTCCACACCAGACGGGCCTCATCGTAATCGTCGTCCGTCGGCCGGACGAGCCGCCCGCGCAGCCTGGAATCTAGTGCCTGAGCGAGATCGTCCCCGGCTTCCGTGGCTGCCGCGCCAGCGGTTTCCGCGGTCATGTCGATCAGCCTCCTGTAGGCGGGATTCCGTCCCCAGGTATCCAGCCCTTCGGCATGTCCGGCTTGGAGAATTTCGACGGTTGCCGGCTTCTCCACCGCTCAACGGCTGTCGGACGATCCCGTTATGACCTGACCGGTCGAGAGTACCGCTGTGCTTCCGCCGTGAAAACGTCTCAAGGCCTATCGCTCTGGGCGGAGCCCCGCGCCGCCGGAAGCGTTGCGACGTACTCGACGAGCGTGACGCCAGCGTGTGGGTGGGCCGCCGCCACCGCGACCGGTTCCCCGTCCAGCCACGCGAGCCATACCCGAGTAGTCGCCGACCGCAGGAGCGTCGCGCCGAGCAGTTCGCCTGGCCTGAGGGGCTCCAACTCCGGCATTGGGAGGAGAAAGGTCGTGGGCCAGCAGCTGTCGGCCCGCGGCGGGACTGTCGCTGTCGAGGTGCGGGGTGGGCGGGTCACCCTCACCGGCCGGGCGGTGACCATCGTTGACGGTGACCTCCTCGCCCGCTCTGGCAGGTAGTCTGCTATGCGTCGGCAAGAGCGTCTCCTCACCCAGGGCGGTTCAAGAGGCGAGTCAGTCCAGCCACAACACATCGAGCACGTCGACGCGGCGTTGACGCTCCACGTCAGGTAGGTGACTAGACCCTGATGGATCGGGCCGAAGGCGAGTGAGCGCACCGGCGCTTCGGGCTTGTCATCGTTGAGTGAGTCGCCGCCCCACGGGACAACCTCCAGTACGGCGCGGGCCTCGGCAAACGGGCCCAGCGCTTCCCGAGGGAGCGCGTCGATCTGGGGCTGGGACTGTTCGTCAATGGTGACCCGGTACACCGGCTACAGACCAGCTCGACGCCGGGTCTGCGCAAGTGGCTCGTCAGCGGGCGCCGGCTCACCGGTCAGGCGCTCGGCGGCACGGCGGGCGATCGAGGCAAAACGGCCGGGGTCACGTTGGAGGAGCGCGACCCGTCGCCAGTGCTCCAGGCAGCGGAACAGCTCGGTGAGGTCCAGGTCCTCCCGGGCAGTGGCGAGCGCGCGCTGGTACGCGGCCTCGAACTCGACTCCGTCCTCGGGCAGCAGCGCGTCCCGGATCGCCGCCGGCGTCGCCCCCGGCAGCAGCGGGTCGCCGGTGCGGGGCTGCTCATCGAACGACCACAACGCTGTCACCCGCTCACCGTAGCGCTACCGTCCCGGCCTCTGGCAGCACTTCGTCCGTTGATCAGGGCAGGCCGCCACGCGTGGTCTTCACCGGCTCCGCAGCCCGGGAGACCAGCTGGGCCAGCCGCCCCGCCAGCGATGTTGAGCCGGGCGTCGCCCCGTCCGCAGCCGATAGCCGAGGCGCGTGCGAGGGCCGCTCGGAGCTGCAATGGTGATGTCGACGAGCTCCTGAATCTTGGCCTCCTACCTGACCTGACCGGCATTGGCACTCACGGGTCGCGCAGCGCCAGCTGGTAGGCCGACACAGTCGCCTCGGCGCAGGCGGCCCAGGTGAACCGGGTGGCGTGCGCGCGGCGGCGGGCGGTGCTGGCGGGGTCGCGCCCGGAGCCGGAGACGGTGATCATCGCGGCGGCCAGCGCGGCCACGTCTCCGGGGGGCACCAGGGTGGCGTGCCCGCCGGCGACCTCGCGCAGCGCTGGCAGGTTGGAGCACACCACCGGCACCCC
>DASQWR010000005.1:0-4747 GCA_035640155.1 Pseudonocardiaceae bacterium | reverse complement strand
CACAGCCCGCGCCGAGCGGGTCTTCCAGATGCTGATGGACACCACCGCGCAGATTCGGATCCGGTTCGCGATGGTGCTGCTCATCGCGTTCGTGGCGCTGGCTCAAGGCCTGGGGTTCGAGGCGATCCTCGGCGCGTTCCTAGCCGGAGCCGTGCTGCGGCTGATTGACGCCGATGCCGCGACGGTACATCCGCACACCGAGCTCAAACTGGATGCGATTGGTTACGGCTTCCTCATCCCGGTGTTCTTCATCACCAGCGGGGTGATGTTTGACGCGAAGGCGCTGTTCGCCTCCCCCTCGACGTTGCTGCAGGTGCCGCTGTTTCTGGCGGCGCTGTTTATGGTGCGGGGCCTCCCAGCGTTGCTCTATCGAGCAGAGTTGGGGATGCGACGCTCCATGGCGGCCGGTTTCCTGCAGGCCACCTCGCTGCCGTTCATTGTCGCTGCGGTACAGGTTGGGCAACGGCTTGGCGCGTTGCCGCCAGCTTCCGGTGCGGCGCTGATCGCGGCTGGTCTCGCCTCAGTGCTGCTCTTCCCCGCGGTCGCACTGGCGGTCATGCGCAGCGCCCCGTCCGAAGATCACGTGCGGTCCCCGCCGCTACTCGGCCGCAGGTCACAACGTAGGTAGGCGGGACGGCACTGCTGTCGCCACGGACGTTGGCCATGCGATCCCGCAGGCTACCTTCGGGCGCTGATCGTGGTGCGTGTCGCCTCACCATACGTATCGGGGTACGGCCCTGCCCGCTGGTCAAACCACATAAAAGTGTCGTGGCGGTCGACGCCCTCGACCAGCTCAAGCGTGGACAAGCGCAGCACAGCAAGTATCGACGGATCGTCGCACGCGTCGGCGAGGACTGAGGTCTTTAGAGGCCGTACTCTTCCAGCAGTCGCAGCCAGACCTCGCTGATGGTGGGATAAGACGCGACTGCGTGCCAGAGCCGGTCCAGCGGCACCTCGCCGACCACCGCGACGGTCGCCGAGTGCAGCAACTCGGCCACGTCTGACCCAACGAACGTGACGCCGATGACCACCTGCCGGTTGGTGTCGACGACAAGCTTGGCCCACCCCGTGTAGCCCTCGCGCAGCAGCGCCGCACCGACCACGCTGCCGAGGTCGTATTCCACTGCCCGGACCGCCAAGCCGCGCCCGAGCGCCTGCTCCTCGGTCAACCCCACCGCACACACCTGCGGGTCGGTGAACACCACCTGCGGCACCCAGGCGTCGTCAGCCAGCGCGCGGTGCCCGGGTAGGTCGTCCGCTTTACCGGCCGCTCGCGCCGCGATCACGTCACCCGCCACCCGCGCCTGGTATTTCCCCATGTGGGTCAGCAGGTTGCGCCCGGTGACGTCGCCGCAGGCGTACAGCCAGCCGCCAAGCACGTGCATCGAGTCGTCGACCTGGATGTATTCGCCGGGCTGCAGCCCCACAGTGTCCAGCCCCAGGTCGGCAGTGTCCGGCGTCCGACCGACCGCGACCAGCAGCTCGTCGCCGAGAAATTCGCAGCCGTCGTCGAGGACCACGCTGACCTCACCGCCCCGCTGCGCCCGCCGCACCCCGGTGACCGACCGGCCGGTGAGCACGCTGATCCCCGCCTTGGCAAAGGCAGTGGCCAACAGCTCGCCGGCCAGCGGCTCATGCCGCTCCAGCAGCCGCTGCCCGCGGTGGACGATCGTCACCTGCTCACTACCGAGGCCGCGCATCGCCTGCGCCATTTCGCAACCGACCACGCCGCCGCCAAGAACGACGAGGCGGCGCGGCGCCCCCTCGGCGTTGGTGACCTCCCGACTCGTCCAGGGCTTCGCCTCGCGCAGCCCAGGCAGCGACGGCACGGTGGCGGTCGTGCCCGTGGCCAAAACCACCGCGTGCCGGGCAACCAGCGTCCGAACCGCACCATCGGAGGTGGACACCGCGACCCGCTTCTGGCCAGCGAGCCGGGCGTGCCCGCGGACAAAGGCGATCCCATTTGAATCCAGCCAGGACACCTGGCCGGCGTCGTCGTGCCCGAAGGGCTCGGCTGCGTCCTTGCCGACGAACCGGTCCCGCCGACCGAAGACCGCCCGGCTGTCCAGCTCATCGGTCACCGCCTCGGCCACCCCAGGGGTGCCCCGGGCGCCAGCGAACAGCTCGACCGGCCGGAGCAAGGCCTTGCTCGGCACGCACGCCCAGTACGAGCACTCGCCGCCGACCAGCTCATGCTCGACCAACACCGCGGACAGACCGCCACGGTAGGCCCGCGCTGCCGCGTTCTCCCCCGGCGGCCCACCACCGAGCACCACGACGTCATACGTGTCCCCGCCGTCCGGCACGGACCCTCCTCCGCTGGTTCCAAACACCGCAAGGTTACGCAGGCTGAGCCGGTGGACGCGATGTCCGCTCATGCCGCGGACCGGGCGCGGGTTGGGGTTTGCGCTCCTGCTGCGCTTCCCCGTACGCGTAGAACGGAGGCATGACACTCACCATCGGTCCCCAACCCCTCGGCAGCACCGGCCCCAGCAACGTCAACTACCACATCGACGGTCCGAAGCACCGGTTGCTGTTCGACCCGTTTCCGCGCCGCGTCCGGGCGTATCTCGGCGGTGAGCTCGTGCTCGACACCCGTCGCGGCATGCTGCTGCACGAGAGCAACATGATGGTGCAGCTCTACATGCCCGAGGACGACGTGCGCGCCAAGCTGACGCCGACCGACCACACCACACACTGCCCGTTCAAGGGCGACGCGTCGTACTGGACGGTGATGGCCGGCGAGCGCACAGCGGAGAACGCCGTCTGGGGCTACCCGGAGCCGATCGCCGAGGCGTCCTGGCTGCGCGGGTACGTCGCCGTCTATTGGAAGGCGATGGACGCCTGGTTCGACGAGGACGAGGAGACCCACGCCCACCCGCGCGACCCGTATCACCGCGTCGACGTACGCCGCACCTCCCGGCATGTGCAGGTGAGCGCGCACGGTCAGCCGATCGCCCAGACCCGCCGCGCACTGCTGGTCTCGGAGACCGGGCTGCCCAACCGCTACTACGTGCCGCTGCACGACGTCCCGGCCGAGCTGCTCGAGGTCTCCCCGACCCACACGTACTGCCCGTACAAGGGACGCGCGTCGTACTACACCGTCGCAGGCGTGCCCGACGCCGCCTGGTACTACCCCGAACCGATCGACGAGATGCCCCGGCTGCGCGGGCACCTGGCCTTCCACGGCGAGGGTGTCGAGGTCGTTGTCGACGGCGAGCGGGTCGAGACCGGCATGCCGCCCCGGCCGGCCAACGTGCAATGACGAGGTCCCGGTCACCTGAGGTCCGGACTCCGGCGTCCTGCAAGACGAGATCGCGGCAAGTCGTTACGTGATCTTGAGAGTGGCGTGTGGGCGGAGCGTCGCGCCCCCGGCTCACTCCTTGCCGGTGTCGTCGGAACAGCTCGACAGCGGTACGGATCGAGGAGGTCGCATCGCAGTGTCAAGGCGGCAGCCATCCCCGCTGTCAGGGCACCTCACGTAGCACGAAGGAGCTCGGGCTCATCACTGGCAGGAAGACAAGTCCGTCGAAGGCGGCTAGCAGGTCCAGCAGCACCGGCTAGTCCCCTGGCACGCTCTGTTCGACGGCCTGCTCCACGCTGCCCTTGGCCGTGAGCCAAGCGGTCGAGCGAACACCGCGAAGCCTTGCCTGGCTTGTTCGTCTAGCCGCACGTCGGTGGTGGTGCCACGCGCGGTGACGCCGAGGACGAAGTAGTCGGCACCGAGTTTGGCAGCGAGATACCCACCGGCCGACCACGCCCGGACCCCCGGCACTGAGAGCTGCACGCTCGGCCACGTCTGGTTCCACGTGGTCGAACCTATCCGCCAAACCGTCCGCTCCACCGCAGTGCCGCTACGGCTCCGCGGTCCACGCGACGGTCAGCCGGTGTCCCCGGTCGTGCTGGTGCCCGGCGGGTCGTTCGCGGGCTCGCCCGGTGGCTGACTGGGCGGAGCGGCCCGCCACCGGGCTCGCCACTGTGGAGCCTCCCAGGCGTCCATGGAGTACGCCATCTCGCGGCAGACCTTCTCGCCCCGAAACTCCAGGATGTCGACGCCGTACTTCCACGGCCCACCGTTGTAGCAGAGCATGATCTCGACGACCCAGAGAGCGTCCTTGCCCCGTACGCGGCGGATCTCGAAGTCGACTTACGCCGGATAGATCCGCCGCCACTCACGAAAGTTCTCCACACCCTCAAACCCCTCGCCTGACTGCGGAAACTCCAGGACGGCGTCGTCGTGGTAGATCTCATGGGCGCGGTCCGCGTCGGTCGCGCTGTGATCGAAGTAGTGCTGCAGTGCCGCCCGGACGGCGTGCTCGTCCATCACCGATGCTCCCCGCTGTCAGCGCACGTCACTCGTCGATCCACTCGCCAGCCAGACGCTACCGCCAGGCCTGACCGCCCCGTTCTCTGCTCCCCGACCGTTACCGCGCCCTCGGAAAGCAACCGCCGCCCGCCACGACCGGACACGTGCCGACGTCCGCTATTGCCGCGACGTGCAGTGTGGGACCCGACCTGGGGTATCGGCTCACCGTGGTGGCATGATGGTGATCGGCAAGGACGCCCGAGACCGCGGTCGCGACCCTGGTCGAGCGGGTGTCCCGGTTCCTCATCCTGGTGCCCTTGAGCGGGCGGGACGCCCTCACCGTCGGCGAGGCCGTCATCGCCGCCGTCGACGGCCTCCCGGCCGCCATCCGCCGGTCGCTGACCTGGGACTGCGGCACCGAGATGGCGCGGCACGCCACGA
>DASQWR010000004.1:0-8363 GCA_035640155.1 Pseudonocardiaceae bacterium | reverse complement strand
AGCCGGGTCCGACATCTGCCAGGACAAGATTTCTTCCATCCGCTCGTCTGATCTGAACGTGCTGGCGAGGCGGTCCCGCTGCCGTGACCCCGAGGTGTCGAATCCGGCAATAATATGGTCGATCGCGGTGCGCTGATCAGGTCTCATGTGATCCACCCCTTCCCGGTGTAGTTGGGATCCTTTGCCCCCCGCACGGCGGTGCACCCCTGGGGAGATACCCCCTCGGTTACCGGAACCAGCGCGCCCGGGCCCCGTACCGCCTGCCAGGCGGTACGGGTTAACCGGTCAATCGGCCGGGGGATGCAGCACGGTCGGATCGGTCCAGTGGTAGGCGCGCTGACCCGTGTCAAGATCGTGGGTGACCTCCACAACCGTGCCCCGGGAGCGGTGAGCAAGAACGTCTCGACACGCGGATCGGGTGGCCAGTTGCAGCGGTCCGGCCAGCGCGGGCTGATCGGGTCGCACTACCGCAGCGATGGTGGTTCCGGTGCACGGATCCGGTTCCGACACCGCAGGAGGTGCAGACAAGACGCGGACGTCGAGATCGTCGGTGTCTGCGGGGCCGGCCGTGTCAGGCTGCGGATAGCGTGATCCACGGCCGGTTCGCTTGGCGGGCATGGTTGCTCCCTCAGTCGTCCCAGACGGGGTGGGCGGTGATGTGGCGTAGGGACGCAGTCATCCCGTGGGGCATACCTCCGTGGCCGCGTCCCCCGCGGCCCGATCACTCGTGGGTCTCGGTCCAGACCCTTGGAATAGATCCTCTAGATGAGACGACTGGTCCCGGACACTCTGGCGACCGGTGGGCGGGTGCTGGCGGCTGATACGGCGGCGGTCAGACGGCGGGCGGTCAGACGGCGGACCGGATCGTGAGCCTGCACCTGCCATCCTGATCGAGTGCCACCCTCCCAACCACCATCACCTCAGCGTCCGCCCAACCCGAAGGACACCTTCATCACCGTCTACGGCCGCAAACCGGTGCTGGAGGCGCTTGCGGACCCGGCGCTCGTCGTGGACAAGGTGCTGCTCGCCGAGCAATCTCGCGGCCCGGGCGTGGCAGAGATCCGTGCCGCCGCGGCGGCACGGGACGTGCCCGTGCAGCAGGTGTCCGCGCACCGGGTGAAGGTGCTCGCCGGCAACGGCCGGCACGACCAAGGCGTGCTCGCCGACGTGGTGGCCCAGCGGATGCGCCCGCTGGCCAGCGCGCTGACCCACGACCTCGCGGGCCGCGCGGCGGGTGTCCTCGTGCTCGACCGGATCACGAACCCCGCGAACGTCGGCATGATCCTGCGCACCGCGACCGCCGCCGGAATGCACGGGATCGTGCTCCCCCGTCGCGGCGTCCCGGGGATCGACCCACTCGTGGTCAAGAGTTCTGCCGGGGTGGCGTTCCACGCTCCCGTGTTACGGGCGCCCACCGCGGAGCAGGCCTGCCGGACCCTGGCGGCTGCTGGATTCGCAGTGCTGGGCCTGTCCGGTTCGGTTCCTGGGGCCTGCCCGCTCTACCAGCGCACGGCACCGGAACGGGTCGCCTACGTGCTGGGCAACGAAACCTCGGGCATCTCCGAGCAGGTTCGCCGGGAGCTCACCGGCTGGGTGTCGATCCCGATGGCGGGCGGCGTGGAGTCGCTCAACGTGGCGAGCGCGGCCGCGGTGGTCTGCTTCGAGTGGGCCCGGCAGCGGGCTCAGCTTCGCGGATCCCGGCGCGGCGAAACGCGCGCGGGCGGTAGGTCGTATGGTTGATCTTCGTGATCGTCCTGATGTGGACCGGCATCCCCAGTGCGGACCAGCCGCAACGATGGTCAGCGCAGGGTGACGGGCAGCGTGGTGAGGCCGTGCATGAGCAGGTTCGGGCGCCAGGTCAGCTCGTGCGGTGGCATCGCGAGCCGCAGCCGCGGGAAGCGGGAGAGCAGCGCACCCAGCGCGATCCGCCCCTCGAGGCGGGCCAGCGGCGCACCCAGGCAGTGATGGATGCCGTGCCCGAACGCCAGGTGCGGGTTCTGCGGCCGGGTGACGTCCAGCGCGTCGGGGTCAGGTACTCGGGCCGGGTCCCGGTTGGCCGCGAGCAAGCCCGGGAACACGGTCTCCCCGGCCGGGATGGTGACCCCGCCCAGCTCGACCGGTGCGGTGGTGACGTAGGGGAGCGCTACCTGCAGCGGCCCGGCGAAGCGCAGCAGCTCCTCCACGGCGGCGGGTAGCCGGTCCGGCTCGGCGCGCAGCAGCGTGAGCTGTTCTGGGTGGGTCAGCAGTGCGTGCACGCCGTTGCCGATGAGGTTGACGGTGGTCTCGTGCCCGGCGGCGACCAGCAGGAACACCATCGAGGCCAGCTCGTCGTCGGACAGCCGGTCCCCGCTGTCGCGCACCGCCACCAGTGCTGAGAGCAGATCGTCGGCCGGGTGCTGGCGCTTGTCCTCGAGCAGCGCGCGGATGTAGGCGGTCATCGCCCCGGCGGCCGCAACGTAGGCTTCCTTGCCGGCGAACGAGCCGGCGATCATCGTCGTGGTCCAGTCGCGGAAGGTGGGGCGCGCGTGCTCTGGCACCCCGAGCAGCTCGCAGATCACCGTCATCGGCAGCGGGTAGGCGAAGGTTGTGATCAAGTCGGTCTCGGTGGTGTCGCCTAACGCGTCGAGCAGCGCGTCGGCGGTCTGCTCGACGCGCGGCGCCAACCGTTCGACCCGGCGGCGGGTGAACGCGGCCGAGACCAGCCGCCGCAACCGGGTGTGGTCGGGCGGGTTCTGGTGCAGCAGATGGCTGAAACACGCCGTCGCCACGTCGGGGGCCAGCGCGTCGGCGAACGGGCCGTGCAGCAGCCCACCCTTGACCAGCCGCGGGTCGGCCAACGTCCGGCGGACCTCCTCGTGGCCGGTGATCAGCCACGCCGGCCCCCCGGTCGGCGTCGTGATCTGATGCACCGCGCCGGACCGGGCCAGCGCGGCATAGGCGGCGTGCCGCTGCCCTTCGGCGACGGCGGTGAACGGGTCGAGCATCGGTGCGCTCCATATCGTTGTGGCCTCGCGACAATGGCCCGGACACCGAGCATGGAGCGGGGCGGGGCAGCTTCGCCTCGGGGGCGGACCCCGAGGTTCGGTGAGGACGAGCCGACCTCACGTGTCATCCGGCAGCCGGCCCAGCGGCCCGTCCTCAACACAGTGTGGCCTTCCCCGGGCACCGGTGATATCGCCCATCGGCGCGGTCGCCGCGCCGATGATCACGAGCCTGCCCAAGCCGGGGACGGTGTGGCCGCCGGCGCGGGGCGACGCTGCCGACGCAGCGACCCGGGTGCTCGTGCACGCCGGCTCCCAGGAGGGCAGCTGTCCCCAGGAGCCGGACGTTTCTGCGAAAACGACCCACGGACCCGCCGTGGACGCGCATACTTCCCGGCGCCGGGTCCGGTGCCTGCTCTTCGGGCCCTCCTCCCGACCCGGCGCAGCGCCGCCGTCCCCGTGGACGGAACCGGCCCGACGGTGTCATCGGCCCCACCGCCGGAAGCCGGGGTGCTGCCCACGCAGCGACCCGGGTGCTCGCGCACGCCGGCTCCAGGAGGGCCCGATGACCACCAGCATCGCTGGAACGTATCCGCAGACGGCACCGGTCCAGGACGCTCGGCCACGCCGGCCGGTCCTGCGGCCACTCACCGAGGTCCTCCCCGGCCTCGGTGCGCCGGTGCCTGCACCCGCGCCGGCGCCGCCGGCGCTGCCCCCGCCCGACCCGCAGGCCCATGTGATGGCCGAGCGGGTGCTGCGGTGCGCCGTCGAGATCGTCGGGGGCCGCCGTCCCGCGCACCAGCTGACCGCGGTGCTGCACCCGGCCCTGCTGGACTACCTCACCGGGCTGCACGGCGCGGCCGGACACCTGCGGCCGCGGGTGCACACCGTGCACACCCAGCAGCCCGCCTCGGGCGTGCTCGAGGCCGCTGCCGTGGTGGTGCTACGTACCGGAGTGCGCGCGCTGAACGCCCGCTTCGAGCGGCCCCGCGACACCCCGAACGCCCGCTGGCGCTGCACCGTGCTGCACGTCGCGCTCACTCAGGGCGATTTGGCCAGCCGCTGCTGGCCTACCACCCGGGGTCACCGGTGAACACCGGGCAGGGTCAGAACTGGGCTGCCTCGGTTGGCGCGCCGTGGCAGCGCTTGTACTTGCGACCCGACCCGCACGGGCAGGGCGCGTTGCGTGACGGCTCCTGGCCACCGGTCACGGTCGAGCCGTTGCCGTCCGGACGCTCGCCCGGTCGGCCACGCACCTCGGCGGTGCCGTTCTCGGTGGGGCCGCTGTAGGTCAGCGGCCGTGTCGCAGGGGCACCCAGACCGGAGACGCCCAAACTGGGGGCACCCAGCGCGGCCGGAGCACCTCCGGCGCCGTCGAGCTGCGAGATCGCCGATCCGGCCGGGGACGGGGTGGCCGCCGGGGAGGCGACATCCGCGGGGGCCGATGCCCGCTCCGGGGCCGGAGCGGCAGCGGCGGGCTGCTGCTTGACGACCTGCACCTGCAGGTTGAACAGGAAGGTGAGCGACTCCTCCTTCAGCCCGTCGAGCAACCCGCTGAACATCTCGAAGCCTTCGCGCTTGTACTCGACCAGCGGATCGCGCTGGGCCATCGCGCGCAGACCGATCCCCTCCTTGAGGTAGTCCATCTCGTAGAGGTGCTCGCGCCACTTGCGGTCCAGCACCGAGAGCACGACGCGGCGCTCCAGCTGGCGCATCGCGTTCGTGCCGACCTTCTCCGTCACCTCGGCCTCGCGGCGGGCGTACGCCTCCCGCGCGTCGGCGAGGACGGCCGCGAGCAGGACCTCGCGGGTCAGGTCCCCGGCCTCGTCGGCGATGTCGTCGTGGGCGATGCCCACCGGGTACAGCGTCTTCAGCGCCTTCCACAGCCCGTCGAGGTCCCAGTCCTCGGCGTAGCCGTTCTCCGTCGCTCCGTTGACGTAGGCGGTGATCACATCGGTCAGCATGTGCTCGACCTGCTCGCGGAGGTCCTCGCCCTCGAGTACCCGCCGGCGCTCGGCGTAGATCACCTTGCGCTGGAGGTCCATCACCTCGTCGTACTTGAGGACGTTCTTGCGGATCTCGAAGTTCTGCTGCTCGACCTGGGTCTGGGCGGACAGGATGGCCTTGGACACCATCTTGGCCTCGATGGGAACGTCGTCCTCCATCTTCAGCGTGGTCATGACGCGCTCGACGAAGGGACCGTTGAACCGCACCATCAGCTCGTCGCGCAAGGACAGGTAGAAGCGCGACTCCCCGGGGTCACCCTGGCGCCCGGAGCGGCCGCGCAGCTGGTTGTCGATGCGCCGCGACTCGTGCCGCTCGGTACCGAGGACGTAGAGCCCGCCGGCCTCGACGACCTCCTCGGCCTCGGACTTGACCTCGGAGCGGGCCTGGCCAAGTGCGCCGTCCCAGGCGGCCTCGTACTCGTCGGGGCCCTCGACGGGGTCCAGCCCCCGGGAGCGCAGCTCGGCGTCCGCGATGAAGTCGGGGTTGCCGCCGAGCATGATGTCGGTGCCGCGCCCGGCCATGTTGGTGGCCACGGTCACCGCGCCCCGGCGTCCGGCCTCAGCGATGATCATCGCTTCCTTCTCGTGCTGCTTGGCGTTCAGCACCGAGTGCGGGATACCGGCCTGCACCAGCGACTTGGACAGGTACTCCGAGCGCTCCACGCTCGCCGTGCCGACCAGCACCGGTTGGCCCCGCTGGTGGCGCTCGGCGATGTCGGCGACCACCGCGGAGAACTTGACCTCCTCGTTCTTGTAGACGAGATCGGCACGATCCGCCCGGACCATCGGACGGTTCGTCGGGATGGTCACCACGCCCAGCTTGTAGATCTGGTGCAGCTCGGCGGCCTCGGTCTGGGCCGTGCCGGTCATGCCGGAAAGTCTCTCGTAGAGCCGGAAGTAGTTCTGCAGCGTGATCGTGGCCAGGGTCTGGTTCTCGGCCTTGATCTCCACCTTCTCCTTGGCCTCGATGGCCTGGTGCATGCCCTCGTTGTAACGGCGGCCCGCCAGCACCCGCCCGGTGAACTCGTCGACGATGAGCACCTCGCCGGAGCGGACGATGTAGTCCTTGTCCTTGGTGTAGAGTTCCTTGGCCTTGAGTGCGTTGTTGAGATAGCCGACCAGCGGGCTGTTCGCCGCCTCGTACAGGTTGTCGATGCCCAGCTGGTCTTCGACCAACTCGACGCCCTCCTCGGTGACACCGACGGTGCGCTTGCGCTCGTCGACCTCGTAGTGCACGTCACGCTTCATCAGCGGGGCCAGCCGGGCGAACTCGCCGTACCAGCGTGACGACTGGTCGGCCGGCCCGGAGATGATCAGGGGGGTGCGGGCCTCGTCGATGAGGATGGAGTCGACCTCGTCGACGATGGCGAAGTAGTGGTCGCGCTGCACGCAGTCGGCCAGCGCCCAGGCCATGTTGTCGCGCAGGTAGTCGAAGCCGAACTCGTTGTTCGTGCCGTAGGTGATGTCGGCGTGGTATGCCTTGCGGCGCTCGTCCGAGGGCATCTGGGACAGGATCACGCCGACGTCGAGCCCGAGGAACCGGTGCACCCGGCCCATCCACTCCGCGTCGCGCTTGGCCAGGTAGTCGTTGACCGTGACGACGTGCAGGCCCCGGCCGGCGATCGCGTTGAGGTAGGCAGGCAGCACGGAGGTCAGGGTCTTGCCCTCACCGGTGCGCATCTCGGCGATGTTGCCCAGGTGCAGCGCGGCCCCACCCATGAGCTGGACGTCGAAGTGCCGCTGGCCCAGGGTGCGCTTGGCGGCCTCGCGGGCCACCGCGAACGCCTCGGGCAGCAGGTCGTCGAGGCTCTCGCCGCCAGCGGCACCTGCGGCGTGGCGGCGGCGGAACTCGTCGGTCTTCGCCCGCAGCTCGGCGTCGGACAGTCCGACGACGCTGGGCTCCAGGCCGTTGATGTGATCGGCGATGGCACGCAGCCGGCGCACCGTCTTGTGCTCACCGGCACGGAGCAGTCGGGACAGGACCATCGGGGAAGGACCTCACTCAGGTTGCGACACGGTGGCGGCGTGGGCGCGAAAGCCCGCACTACCGGCTCTGCGGCCATCGTAGGCGAACCAGTGGCCCGGGTGGCCTCAGCGCACATCAGCCACCGAAACGGTGGGCGCGGGACCCCGGTCGGCGCGGGCGCGGTGGTGCGAGGGGCGCCCCGGGGCAAGGCCGTTACCCGGGGGTGCCCCTCGCACCGCAGGGGTCGGAGCGACGGGCTCAGACGAGGCGGATGACGCCGTAGTCGAAGCCCTTGCGGCGGTACACCACGCTGGGCCGGCCGGAGTCCGCGTCGGCGAAGAGGTAGAAGTCGTGGCCGACCAGCTCCATCTCGTAGAGGGCCTGGTCCACCGTCATCGGGTCGGCGGAGTGCTCCTTCTCCCGGACGACGTGGCCGGGGCCGTACCCATCGTCGGCCTCCCAGCGGGGCGTGGAGACGTGGAGGTCGTCGTGATGCTCGTGCGGGCTGTCGAGCAGCCCGGTCGGGGCGGCGTGGCCATCGCCCGGGTCCGCGATCAGGGACCCCGCCAGGGCCGCGGTGGCCTCGGCGACGGAGGTGGGCTGGCGGCGCCCGTGGTGCACCTTGCGCCGGTCGCAGCTGCGGCGCAGCCGGCTCTCCAGCTTGCTCACCGCGGAGTCCAGCGCGGCGTAGAAGTCCGGCCCGCAGGCTTCGGCCCGTACCACCGGGCCCTTCCCGGTACCGGTGATCTCGACCCGCTGGCAGACCTTGGACTGCCTCGGGTTCTTCTCGTGGAACAGCTCGATGTCGTAGCGGATGACCTTGCTATCGTATCGCTCGATGCGTGCCATCTTGTCCGCGACGTGCACCCGGAAGTGCTCGGGCACCTCGACGTTGCGGCCCTTCACGACGATGTCCACTAGGGCGACCTCCCTGGCGTTTCCCAGCGCTGCGCTGGAGTTTCGAACTGGCGGCGCCGGGGATCGGGAGTCAGGCGACCTCCGGCGCCAGGGTCATGGGCTTGCTCGCCTCCTCCCGGGGCACTGAGGGGTCAGTGGTAGCGCCCGACGCTAGCGCTCGACGCTCACCAGTGCCAGAGCACCGCCGGTCCTACCGGTCAGTAACTGGGTCGACCACCCGCGCGGCACCGCGGCCGCTGGACGCGGCGTGACCGCCGGCGGCAGCGAGCGCCACGATCGCGCGGACTTCGACGCCCGCGCGCTGCAGCACCAGCGTGCATTCCGCTGCGGTTGCCCCCGTGGTCAGCACGTCGTCGACCAGCACGACCGGTACTCGCCGCCGCGGGACTCCGGCCCCGTGCAGCAGTACCCGCCCGGCCACGTTCTGCCGGCGGGCGGCCGCCGCGAGGCCCACCGAGTCGCGGACCCCGGGTGCCATCCGCAGCGCGGGTG
>DASQWR010000003.1:0-8267 GCA_035640155.1 Pseudonocardiaceae bacterium | reverse complement strand
GCTCGGCGAGCACCTGGCCCGCCTCGGGCGCACCGTCGACCTGCTGCGCGGCCGGTCGTTGCGCCTGGCGGAGCCGTCGCTGGGACCCGCGGTGCGCTCCGCGCTGTCCGTCCCCGGTGACCTCGCGGTGGACAACCGGGCACTGATCACCGCGCTGCTCGCCGCGTGCCGTGCCTCCGGTGTGGCGTTCGAGCCGTCCCGCTGCGAGACGCTGCCGCCCGCGGACGTGGTGCTGCTGGCGGCCGGAGCGCACAGCGCCGCGCTGCATCCCGCGCTGCGCGGGATGATCCGGCCGGTGAAGGGCGAGGTCCTCCGGCTGCGGGCCCGGCGCGGCGTGCCGCCGCCGCCCTCCCGCACGGTGCGGGCGGTGGTCGGTGGCCGGCACTGCTACCTGGTGCCGCGGGACGGTGCGCGGGTGGTGCTCGGCGCCACCCAGCACGAGGTCGGCTTCGACACCGACGTCACCGCCGGTGGGATCCGGCAGCTGCTCGAGGACGCCGAGCGGGTGCTGCCGGCGATCGGCGAGTACGCGCTGGAGGAGTCGTCGGCTGGGCTGCGGCCGGGCAGCGCGGACAACCTGCCGCTGATCGGGTCACTCGAGCCCGGGGTGCTCGTCGCGACCGGTCACTTCCGGCACGGGATCCTGCTCGCACCCCTCACCGCGGAGGCGGTGCTGGCCCTGTTGCGCGGCGTGCCGGTCCCCCCCGAGGTCGCGCCGGCCGAGGTGCACCGCTTCGCTCGCGCCGGAGCTGTTCCAGGGTGCGGGCCACGGCGCGGGAACGCGGTCACGCCCGGCCGAGACCGGCGGAGCGAGGGATGACGGTGGTCGTGAACGGGGCCTGCTGGGAGCTTCCCGAGGGAGCCACCCTGGCCGACGTGCTGATGCGGCTGGACGTCCCGGGACGCGGAGTCGCGGTCGCGCTGGACGGGGCCGTGGTCCCGAGGGCGTCCTGGCCAGCCACCGCGCTGGCCGACGGCGCCGCCGTCGAGGTGCTCACCGCCGTGCAAGGAGGCTGACGTGGCCGATGACCCCCTGGTGATCGCCGGGCGGCAGTTCGGGTCCCGGCTGGTGCTGGGCACCGGCGGGGCGGCGAACCTGGCCGTGCTCGAGCGTGCCCTGCTCGCGTCGGGGACCGAGCTGACCACGGTCGCGATGCGGCGGCTGGACGCGACCGCGCGCACCGGCGTGCTCGACCTGCTGCACCGGCACTCCATCGAGGCGCTGCCCAACACCGCGGGCTGCCGCAGCGCCGCCGAGGCGGTGCTCACCGCGCAGCTCGCCCGGGAGGCGCTGGAGACGTCGTGGGTGAAGCTCGAGGTTGTTGCCGACGACCGCACGCTGCTGCCGGACCCGGTCGAGCTGCTCGACGCGGCCGAGCAGCTCGTCGACGCCGGGTTCACCGTGCTGCCCTACGCCAACGACGACCCGGTGCTGGCCCGCAAGCTCGCCGACGCTGGCTGCGCCGCGGTGATGCCCCTCGGATCACCGATCGGTACCGGGCTCGGCATCGGCAACCCGCACAACATCGAGATGATCGTGGCCGAGAGCCCGGTCCCGGTGATCCTCGACGCCGGCATCGGCACCGCGTCGGAGGCGGCGCTGGCCATGGAGCTCGGCTGCGACGCGGTGCTGCTGGCCACCGCCGTCACCCGCGCCGACGACCCGGTGCGGATGGCGGAGGCGATGCGCCTGGGGGTGCAGGCCGGGCGGCACGCCCGGCTGGCGGGCCGCATCCCGCGCCGGTTCTGGGCGCACGCGTCCTCCCCGGCAGCTGACCCGGCGCGTGCCGGCGGCTACCAACGCGAAGCATCGCGAAGGCACCAGAACGGGGAGACCGGACCGACGCCTGCGCCCAGCGGGTAGGCGTGCTCGACGGCCCGCTGGATGTAGTGCTTGCCGAATGCCACCGCGTCGGGAAGTGCCGTCCCGCGGGCGAGCTGCGAGGTGATCGCCGAGGCGAGGGCATCCCCGCCCCCGTGGGTGTGCGGGGTGTCGAACCGGGGCCCGACCAGCTCGACGAACCGGATGCCGTCGTGCAGCAGGTCCAGGCAGTCCACCTCGTCACGGAGGTGCCCGCCCTTGACCAGCACCCACTCCGGCCCCAACGCGTGCAGCGCCCGGGCTGCGTCGTACTGCAGGCGGCGGCTCGTCACGTCCAGGCCGACCAGCAGCCGCACCTCGTCCAGGTTCGGGGTGACCAGCGTGGCGCGGGGGAGGAGCTCGGTGCGCAGGGCATCCAGGGCGTCGTCGGCGAGCAGCTGGTCGCCGTGCATGGACGCCGCCACCGGGTCCACCACGAGCGGCGTTGCCGCCGACCGTCCGATGCCGACCTCGTCGCACGCCCCGGCCACCGCTTCGATGATCGCGGCGGACGCCAGCATGCCGGTCTTCGCCGCGCCCACCCCGATGTCGGTTCCCACAGCCCGGATCTGAGCGGCCACGGTCGCCGACGGGATCTCGACGAACCCGGTGACGCCCACCGAGTTCTGCACCGTCACCGCCGTCACCGCGACGCAGCCGTGCACCCCGCACGCGGTGAACGTGCGCAGGTCCGCCTGCAGGCCGGCACCACCGCCTGAGTCCGACCCGGCGATGGTCAGCGCGACGGGGGGCGTTGGGCTCACCGGTCAGTGACCGGCAGGTACACCCGGTTGCCGGCGGAGGCGAACTCGGCCGACTTCTCCGCCATCCCCGCGTCGATGGCCTCCACCGTGGACAACCCGTGCTGCTCCGCGTAGGCGCGGACGTCCGCGGAGATCCGCATCGAGCAGAACTTCGGGCCGCACATCGAGCAGAAGTGGGCGGTCTTCGCCGGCTCGGCCGGCAGCGTCTGGTCGTGGTAGCCGATCGCGGTGTCCGGGTCGAGCGCCAGGTGGAACTGGTCGTTCCAGCGGAACTCGAACCGGGCGGCCGACAGCGCGTCGTCCCACGCCTGCGCGCCCGGGTGGCCCTTGGCCAGGTCCGCGCTGTGCGCCGCGATCTTGTAGGTGACCACGCCGGTCTTCACGTCGTCGCGGTCCGGCAGCCCCAGGTGCTCCTTCGGGGTGACGTAGCAGAGCATCGCGGTGCCGGCCTGCGCGATCATCGCCGCGCCGATCGCCGAGGTGATGTGGTCATAAGCGGGTCCGATGTCCGTCGCCAGCGGACCGAGGGTGTAGAACGGCGCCTCGTCGCACCACTGCTCCTCGAGCCGCACGTTCTCGACGATCTTGTGCATCGGGACGTGACCTGGACCCTCGATCATCACCTGCACGTCGTGGGACCGGGCGATCTGGGTGAGCTCGCCGAGGGTCTTCAGCTCGGCGAGCTGCGCCTCGTCGTTGGCATCGGCGATCGATCCCGGCCGCAACCCGTCACCGAGGGAGAACGTGACGTCGTAGCGGTGCAGGATCTCGCACAGCTCCGCGAAGTTCTCGTACAGGAAGGACTCGCGGTGATGCGCCAGGCACCAGGCCGCCATGATCGACCCGCCGCGGGAGACGATGCCGGTCACCCGGCGCGCCGTCAGCGGGACGTAGCGCAGCAACACGCCGGCGTGCACGGTCATGTAGTCGACGCCCTGCTCGCACTGCTCGACCACGGTGTCCCGGTATGCCTCCCAGGTCAGCGCCGCCGGCTCGCCACCGCAGCGCTCCAGCGCCTGGTAGATCGGCACCGTGCCGACCGGGACCGGGGAGTTGCGGATGATCCATTCGCGGGTCTCGGAGATGCGTTTGCCGGTGGACAGGTCCATGATCGTGTCGGCACCCCAGCGGGTGGCCCACACCATCTTGTCCACCTCCTCCTCGATGGACGAGGTCACCGCCGAGTTACCGATGTTGGCGTTGATCTTCACCAGGAAGCGCTTTCCGATGATCATCGGTTCGGACTCGGGATGGCAGCGGTTCGCCGGGATCACCGCGCGTCCCCGGGCCACCTCGTCCCGGACCAACGCGACGTCGACGCCCTCCCGAACGGCGACGAACTCCATCTCGGGGGTGATCACCCCGGCCCGTGCCCAGGCGAGCTGCGTCGAGGGCTCCCGCGCCGCGACCCACTCGCTGCGGAGCCCGGGAAGCCCATCGTGGACGTCGATCGCGACGTCGGTGTCGGTGTAGGGCCCCGAGGTGTCGTAGAGGTCCACGTGGTCTCCGGTGGCGAGGTCGACCCGCCGCGCCGGCACCCGCAGGCCGTCCCCGGCCTCCCGGTAGACCTTGCGCGAGCCGGTGATCGGCCCCGTGGTGACGGTCGGCGCGATGGCACTCATGATCGTCCTCCCTACGCCGGCATTACCCGGTCAGGTTCCAGCGGTCGACAGCCCCGGGCATGCCTTCGATGCCCAGCTGCCCTCTCAGCCCGCTGCGGTGCGAGCTCCCGCGTGTGCACTCAGTTCCGACCGTAGCCGCTCCGGCCGGTGCCGGATAGTCAGGGATCGACGAACTGCAGGACGCCGTCCGCGGTGCCGCCGACGAAGACGCGTCCGGTGCCGCTGTCGACCGCGACGGTGTTCGGCTGGCGAACCGTCGGCAGCCGCACCGCCTCGCGGGGCGCACCGCCGGACAGGTCCAGCCCGACCAGCTGGTTGCGCCCGATGAGCGTGACCCAGAGCCGGTCCCGGACCTCGTCATAGGTGATCCCGTACGGCGCGCCCGGCAGCGGGGTGCGGTCCAGCTCGCGCAGCTCCGGGCGGATGGCGTAGCGGATCAGCGTCTCGCCGCGGGTGTCCGTGACGAGCAGCTGCCCCCGGCGGTCGGCGACGACGTGGGTGGGCCCGTCACCGGCGGGCAGCCGGCCGACCCGCTCCAGCCCCTCGGTGTCGTACAGGCTCAGCGTCCCCTCCCGGACGTCGACCACGCCGACCAGCTCCCCGACCGCAGCCATGCCTCCCGGCTGGGTCGCGTCGGCGAAGGTGTGCACCACCCGGCCGTCGCGCACCACGGAGAGGGTGCCCCCCAACTCGTTCGCCACCAGCACCGTGCCTGATTCGGTGGCGGTGGCGTCGTGCGGGAAGTTGCCGACGCCGACCCGGGAGACGATCCGCCCGGCGGGCAGGTCCACCCGCAGCAGCTCGTCGGCGCTCTCGGCTGGCACCAGCACCGGTCCGCCGGGTGCCTCGAGCTGCAGGTGGCGCAGGAAACCGGGCAGCTCCGTGCGGTGCACCGGCACCGCGGTACGACTGTCGATCAGCTGCAACGCGGGCGGCTGGCGCACCCCGATCGCGACGAGGTGGGTCACCGGGTCAGCCACCATGCCCTCGGCCAGCGGGCCGATCCCGATCACCTCTCCGGCCGGCTGCACCCGTTGCTCCGGGGCGTCAGCGGGTTCGGTGGCTGGCGGCCGCGCCGCGTCCGCCCCGCATCCGGCCACCAGGATCAGCACCACCAGGGCGCGCAGTAGTCGCATGGTGACGATCCTGCACCGGCAGGCGCCCCGGGGTGGCAACGATTCGCTCACGAACCGAGCTCAGATGCCTCCCGCAGCGACCTTTCGCCACACCGCCAGCTAGCTGCCCGTCAGCTCCGAGGGCACCGCGATCACGTCGACCATCGCGCCGCCGCGCAGCGCGGTGACGGGCAGCGCCGCACCGATCGCGTCGGAGAAGAGCTGCCGCTGGATGCCCTGGGCGTCCGACACGGCCCGCCGGCCGACGCTGAGCACCAGGTCCCCGGTGCGCAGGCCGGCGGAGTCAGCGGGGCTGCCCGCCACCACCTCGACGAGCCGCAGCCCAGCGTCCTGCCCGGTGCGCTCGGCGACCGCAGCCGGCAGCGGGGCTGGGACACCGACCATGCCGAGGTAGGCGCGGCGCACCCTCCCGTCGGCGAGCAGGGTGCCCACGATCCGGCGCGTCGTGGCGTTCACCGGTACCGCGAGGCCGAGTCCGATCCCGGCCACCGCGGTGTTGATGCCGACCACCTGGGCGGCGGCGTCGGCGAGCGCGCCACCGGAGTTGCCGGGGTTGAGCGCGGCGTCGGTCTGGATCACGTCCTCGATCACCCGTCCAGCCCGCCCGGACCGCACCGGCAGCGAGCGCCCGAGGGCGCTGACCACGCCGGCGGTGACGGAGCCGGCGAGCCCGAGCGGGTTGCCGACCGCGACCACGAGCTGGCCGACCACGAGAGCATCGGCGTCACCGAGCTCGGCGGCCGACGGCGTGGGGCCACGGGCCCGCAGCACCGCGAGATCGGACAGCGGGTCGGCACCCACCACGTCGAAACGGGTCTGGGTGCCGTCGGTGAACGCGGCCACGCCCTCGGGCGCCGAGCCGACCACGTGCGCGTTGGTCAGCAGCAGGCCGTCGTCGGTGAACACGAGGGCGGATCCGGCGCCGTGGCCGATCCGCAGGCTTGCCACGTGCGGGGAGAGCTTCGCTGCGACCGTGCTGACCGTGTGGGAGTACGAGTCCAGAGGATCCATCGGCGCCGCCTTGCAATTACACCATTTCACTACTTCGATGATGCAGGACAGCGCGTTGTGCCGCCGCAGAGTTCGCCCTGAGCGAAGCGCCGCGGGCGCGGGCGGGGTGCTCGGCCGGTCGGGTGGCTCAGTCGGCCAGCCGGCCGGCGGCCGGATCCCAGGCAAGCCCGGGGACGCCCCAGCCGTGGACCTTGAGCATCCTGCGCGCGTCGCGGGCGTGCCGGCCGACCAGACGGTCGAGGTAGAGCATCCCGTCGAGGTGGTCGGTTTCGTGCTGCAGGCAGCGGGCAAGGAAGCCGGTGGCCTCCACGGTGACCGGTGACCCGTCGGCGTCGACACCGGTGACCCGTGCCCACGACGCCCGCCCGGTCGGGAACGACTCGCCCGGAACCGACAGGCAACCCTCCCAGTCGTCGTCCGGGTCCGGCATGGACTCGGGCCGCCCGGAGGTCTCGAGCACGGGATTGGCCATCACGCCGCGGAACGGCAGACCGTAGTCGTCGGGGCAGTCGTAGACGAACAGCCGCAGGTCCACACCGACCTGGTTCGCCGCGAGGCCGACACCATCGGCTGCTCCCATCGTGTCGAACATGTCCTGGACCAGTGACTGCAGCTCGCCGTCGAACGTGGTGACCGGCCGGGTGGCCGTATGCAGCACCGGGTCACCGACGACGAGGATGGGACGGACCGTCATGATGGGGACCCTAGTCGGACGCGCCGGGAGTATCAGCGGCGTCGTCCCCCCCGACCCGTGGTTGAATGTCCCGGAATCACAGAGCTGTGATTCACCTGACCGGCCTGGAGCATGAGACCTAGCGAGGACTGTGATGGACGCCGCAGAGGTGCCACACCCGGCCGAGGACCGGGGCGAGGACACCGACGACGGGCTGACACGTCGGGAGCGGGAGATTCTCGCTTTCGAGCGCCAGTGGTGGAAGTACGCAGGCGCCAAGGAGCAGGCCGTCCGTGAACTGTTCGGCATGTCCGCAACCCGGTACTACCAGGTGCTCAACACCCTGATCGACAGTCGTGCGGCGCTCGACGCGGACCCGATGCTGATCAAGAGACTGCGCCGGTTGCGCTCCAGCAGGCAGCGGGCCCGGGCCGCCCGCCGGTTGGGTGTCGATACGCGGTGACCACGTAGTCGATCCATCGGATCGGTGCGAGGACGGGGAGGCAGACGGGGACATGAGTACCCCCGACGCGACCGGGAGCGGTCGCCCGCTTCGTACGGCTGGCCTCGTCCTGCTCGGGGTGGCCGCGGTGGCGTTGCTGCTCGGGCTATTCGGGGTCGCCACGGGTAATGGCTCGGATGAGATCGCGACCGAGGCCCGCCCGCCGGCGACGAGCACGCTGCCCGGCAGTTCGCCCACGAGTCCGACCGGTCCCGCCAGCCCAACCGGCCCCGCCAGTCCGATCCCCGCGCCGCCCTCGGTCGCCGCCCCCGTGGCGCCACCTCCGACAACACCGCCTCCGATCAGCACGCCGGGTGCCGGACCGAAGATGGACACTGCCACCCGCGGCGCGGTGCGCGTCTACAACAACAGCACCATCCGCGGGCTCGCCGCGCGGGCGGCTGAGGACATCCGGGCGGCTGGCTGGTCGGTCCCGGAGGTGGACAACTACTCCGGCGGGACCATCCCGACGACGACCGTCTACTACGAGGACGAAAGCCAGCGCCGCGCCGCGGATGCGCTGGGGGAAGCCTTCGACATGCGCATCGAGCCCCGCTTCGAGGGTATCCGGGACGCCACCCCCGGTCTGATCGTGATCGTGACCAACGACTACTCCCGCTGATGGGTCACCTCCGGGTCAGCGGCGCAGGCCGATCCGGCGCCAGCGTTTCGGGCCGCGGCGGGAGCCGGCGGGCTCG
>DASQWR010000002.1:0-53926 GCA_035640155.1 Pseudonocardiaceae bacterium | reverse complement strand
GGCGGCCGGCACTCCATGATCGTCACAGAGCGCTCGGCGAGATCCACCTCGATACGGACCTGATCACGCACATGCTCCGGTACCCGCCCCCTGCACCATCGCTGCACGCGAGCAACATCCGTCTCCGGCAAACCCGACACGCAACTAGTCTGCCGAACCAGGCAGGGTCGACACCGACCCATCCTGTTGCGACGTTCGCTGGAATCCGCCTTCCCACCTGGGGCCAGAAATCACACGCGAGGAGCTACGGGTGTCCTGGTCCGGGCGGCCGGGTCCATTGCTCCCTTCCTAACGAGGAGAGCCGAACGGCCATCACTTCCGAAGCTGCAAACTGGGACGCCGGTAGAACGATCAACAGCAGTCCGCAAGCTTTGGTGGTCAGTCTGAGTTCGGACAATCGATCAAGCTCCTGAACCTACGCTCACACGCGTCCCGGAATCGGCTATCCGCGTTCTGACCGAAGGTGTTCGAGCTCCGCTTCAAGCTTTTGAATCCTGGTCTCCAGTTCAGTCCTGGTGGGCTTCGGCTTTCTCGACGGGCGGGCCATACGCAGCGCTGGCGGTTCGCCAGCAAGTCCGACGGCGGTGCCATCAATGATGACGGCTGGGTCCAGGCCGCAGGCAAGGCACGCCACAGATCCAGAGAACGCCGCGTTCACGGACTTGTGGGTGAAGTGCGCTGTCGTTTCGACGACATGACCACAGAAAAGGCGAAGCCGCCAGCGCATTAGCTCGTGCGGTGCGGTCGGCTTCCCGAGTATCTGCCGAAGGCGCTCGATCTGCGACGGAGAAGGCGGAGGCGCCGGACAGCACTTTCCACAGTGCATAGTCAGCGAACCAGACACGCTATGGCGGTACGATCCACACGAACTATGCAGCACCGCGAATCGTTCTGCCTCGGAGGCATACCTCGCACGCTCCTCGGGATTCATGTTTATGGTCCCGCGGAACTCCCAGGGCTCCGCGTCCGAGTACGGACGGCCACAGCCCGGGCAAGGCGAGCCGGCTCTGTACGCCTCATACGTCAGCGGCGCAGTATCGCAGCGCATGGATTCGCGAAGCCGTTTGCGCTCCCGCTGGGCACGTTCGTGCCTGACCGTAACGGCGAACGGTGAGTCAAGGTCTCCGAGGCGTTCGTATTCAGACAGGGTCCCTCATGCAGCTGGACTGCAGGGGCCCGGCCTCATCGCCTTGCCTTCGACCGAGCCGCTGCGGATCGGACGGAGGAAAGGCGTGTGGTCGGTGTGCAGGTCCCGGTCAGGCTGTCTCTCGGATCACCCGCCGGACGATCTCTTCCACTTGCTTCACGGTCAGAACCGGCTCGGTACCTTCCCGTATGGCACGAGTCAGGATCCGACGGATCAACGCTGATGTTGGTAGGTGCTCGTCTGCCGCTCGCGCCTTCAGTGTGTCTGCCAGGGCGGCTGGAACTCGAACGGAGATAACGGCTTGGTCGTTCTCCAGCACCTCGGCGTCGGCCGCATCGGCCTCTTCGTTCGCGTACTCGGCACGGATCGCCGCGCGGCGAGCGCGGACAGTTCGGTCAGTCACGCTCATCGCCTCCCTCCAGGTAGCTGCGCAGGTCCGCTCCCCGGGCCTTCCACGTCGTGATCCCCGCCCAGTCGACCGCATCGGCGATCACCGTCAGGACGAAGCCTGCGCTCGGTGAGTAGCCGATCACTCGGATCGCGCCAGTGCGGCTCTTCGGATCGGGATTTCTCACGATGGCCCGCGGATCGGCGGCGGCCTCCAAGGTCCAATCGGGTTCGATGTTCAGTGCGCCCGGGTAGCGATCAGAACGGCGGCGGATGTAGTCAGCGTCCTCGTCGTCCCACCATAGCCCGGCCACACCTACAGTGTCACACAGGCGATGACATGGCTACCGGCCAGACACCGCCCTGGCAGCAAAGTCCGCCGTCGAACGCATCGCGTCTGTGCGGTGCCGACGGCACAAGGGACCACTACGCCGCGCTCACGTCCAGGCGTGTGGTTAGTGTGCACGTCCCTCGGACTTGAACCCCCACGGCTGGCTCGCATGAGCCGTGCCAGTGCGCTCGCGCGTGGGTATCACGGGGCGATCAAAGTCACCCGTGATGGCGGCTAGTGGGACCCGTTGCCGGTCGAGACCTCGACGGCGTGACTCGCCGCGTGGCACCGTGGAGCTCGTCGCGGATCGCGAGCAGCGCGCTGCAGGACAAGCTGCGCCAGCGCCCGGGTGAGCACACTGAGCTACTCCGCCCACATTCTCGGTTCCACGAAGCCGCAGCGGTGTGGATACCGAAAATTATCTGCGGCGGGCTGGTAACTCGCACTGTGCCAGCGAACTCGCAGCCGAAGGCCACTGCCTGTAACGGTCCCGCCTGGACGCAGCAGAACTCAGCACCGCCACCGCCGCTGGCCGTCTGCGTATCCCCGCTCGGCCTTACGGGAAGGATTGGTTCCAGACAGATCTGGGGTGGCCACCACGACCGGTGCGATCATGGTGCGGTTCATGGTGCGAACTGTGGACTACGCGTGACGCTGGAGAGCCGTGGGACTACGAGTGCTGAACTGGAGGCCCTGGTAGCAACGTCGTGAGCTGCTGTCACAGCTCTTCCTAAACCGTGTGTCGCAGGTTCGAATCCTGCCGGGGGCACTTCCTGGCGCTGACCAGCCGGCTGCGGTGAGCAGGTCCGCTGGAGCCGCCCGGGTTGCAGCTGGTGGGGCGCCTGGAGCTCGTCGCGGTGATGCCGTCCCAGGCGCGTCCCCGGTCTCGTGCTCCACGACGCCGAACAACCTCGCCTTCGTCATGCCGCGGGCGGGCGGCCGCTGCCCCGCGAACTAGCCGATGGCGTAGACCGTGACGACCACGCCGGTTCCCGCGACGAGCAACCCGGCTGCCGTGCCGAGGGGCCGAGCCGCAGTGCGATCTCCAGGCCGAGCCCGGACACCCAGGACACCGCCTCGGTCACGTCGCCCCGTCCAGCACGGCCGGGACCTGCATCACGACCCAGCCCACCGCTGCCGCCGGTGGTAGCGCGGCGAGCCAGCACGCGCGCCTCGAACCGGCGCACGGCCGGAGGAAGCGCAAGCACGGCGAGGGCGTGCGCGGCGAGGAGCAGCAGCATCGGAATAGGTCATAGCCGTCTCAACCGGTTCACGTCCGGTGGCGCACGGGCGGCATGAGACCTTGAGCTCGCCAGACGTGTCATCGCGAGGCAACGTCACAAATGATGTGGCGGCCTCGGTGCACCCGTCGTTACCTTGACCATGTTGGGCCGGGCCAGCGGGGAGGATCTGGTCGTCGCCTCGCCGGATCAACCTTCAACCTTCCCCGCTCGCGTCCGGACGTTATCCCAGTCAACTGAACGGAGCTATGAAGGTGACCACGGTAACGGAGCTTCGCTGGCAGCGCACGAACGCGCCGACCGCCAGCTCGCGCACAGACGACATCTGGTTTCTAGACGCCGAGCGGGGCTGGGCGGTCAACAGCAACGGCCACATCCTGCACACGCCGGACGGCGGCCAGACGTGGCAGCGACAGTTCTCCGCGACCGGCGCGTACCTGCGCTGCGTCGGCTTCGCGAACGACCAGCTCGGCTGGGTCGGCACGCTGACCGAGTCCAGCCGCCTGTTTCACACCAAGGACGGCGGGGCCACCTGGACCCTGGTGAACAACCTGCCCCCGGAGGCACCGCCGGCGATCTGCGGCCTGAGCGTGGTCAACGAGCGAGTCGTGTACGGGTCGGGGACGAACTTCCCCGATCGCGCCACCGGGGTCATCAAGAGCGTCGACGGCGGGGAGACCTGGACTGCAACGGACATGGGCGAGCATGCCACGCTGCTGGTGGACACCTTTTTCTCCAACGAGCAGTGCGGCTGGGTGGTCGGCGGTAAGGCGCAGGTTGCCAACCCCACTCGTGATGACGTCATCCCGGTCGTGCTCGCCACCAAGGACGGCGGCCAGACCTGGGAGAACCGCCTCGCCGGCATGGAGGCCGACTTCCCCAAGGGCGAATGGGGCTGGAAGATCCAGTTCGTCACCGACGAGGTCGGCTTCGTGTCACTGGAGAACTTCGTCGACGGCGCTATCCTCAAGACCGTCGACGGCGGCCAGAGCTGGGAGCGTCTGCCGGTCGATGATCCGCAGGGCAACGCCAACCTCGAGGGCATCGGCTTCGTCGACGAGCAGCTCGGCTGGGTCGGGGGCTGGGGCGACAGGAACTTTGAAGGCGGCTTCACGAGCGAGACGCGCGACGGCGGGGAGACGTGGGCCGACGCGAACCACGTCGGCAAGTTCCTCAACCGCTTCCGCTTCATCCGTGAGCCAGAGCTCGTCGGCTACGCCTCCGGGGACACCGTGTACAAGTACTCCACGGCCGAGCTCGCCCCTGAGGTCGAGGAGATCGCGGTCCGGCCCGACCAGCCGCAGGCCTTCTCGAGGACGCGCCTTCCGCTGCGGATTCCGGTGGGCACGCTGAGCGGCGCCCAGTCGGTACGGGTCGACGTCTGGGATCGGTTCGGCGAGCATCTCGCGACGCCGCTGGAGGAGACGGCTCCGTCCGGCGAGGCCCGCGAGGTCACGTGGACGGGTGAGACGGAGTCGGGCGCCACGGCGGGTCCGGGCATTTACATCTACCGCGTCACGGTCGATGACTACGCGGAGAGCGGGACCGTCCTCATCGAGGAGTAGATCTGCGACACCATGGTCGGAGAGGAGATGGTCGACCGTGCCTGCCCCTGCGTTCAGCTGGAAAAGCTACGAAATCCAGGTCCCGCCCGCCAGCCCGCTGCGCGCGCTGGCGGTGGCCGTAGACTTACCCGCCGCGCCGCAGACTGTGACGGTCCAGCTGCCGGACCTGACCGCGTGGCCGTCGCCGCTGGACAAGGCCGAGATCCTGCTCGAATCCGCGGCCGAGGTCGAGCATGCCTTGATGGCCCAGTACCTCTACGCCGCCTACTCGCTGAAGAGCAGCGACGAGGTCACGGATCCCGCGCAGCAGACGGCGTTGGACGAGACGTCACCGGACTCGTGGCCGCAGGTACTGCTGGGCATCGCCCGTGAGGAGATGGGACATCTCATCACGGTGCAGAACCTGCTGCTGATGCTTGGGCTCACGCCGAATCTCGAGCGCGAGGACTTTCCGCCGCAGAAGGACTTGTACCCGTTCGCGTTGCACCTGGAGCCCCTGTCGCAGCGCTCGCTGGCGAAGTACGTCGTCGCCGAGGCACCCGGCGACGCGCAGGGCATTGAGGACATCGTCGAACTAGCCCAGGAGGCGGCCGGCGCGCCCATCAATCGCGTCGGCGTGCTGTACGGCCTGCTGGGGCTCGTCTTCAGCACCAAGGAAGGCGTGCGGCAGGGGACCTCGGGCCACGAGGAGTGGGACGCGATGATCCGCGAGCTGTCGCGTGTCGCGTACCAGCAGTCCGCGCCCAAGAGCTGGCATCTCCCGGACAGCGCCTTCGACGCGCAGACCGTGGGGCAGCAGGCCGACCCGGACGACTGGCAGGTCGGCGACCTACGCGTCCATCGGGTTTCCGAGCGCACGGCGGCGGTACAGGCGATCCGCGACGTCGGCGAACAGGGCGAGGGGCCGACCAACGAGGGTGAGCTGTCGCACTTCGGCCGCTTCCTGGGCATCTACCGCGGCGGGGGCGGGATCCCGGCGTTCCCCGCCGCCGGGGCATGGGTGCCCACCCGCGAAGTGCCGACCGATCCAAAGGTTGACGCGGACATCGACGAGCCGCGTACGAAGCGATGGGTGCAGCTAGCGGACATCCGGTACGCGCTGCTGCTCGGCTTCGTCGAGCACTACCTGCTGGCAGCGGGCGATGCGCGCCGCATCCTCACCGGCTGGATCTTCGCCGAGATGCGGTCGCGCGTCGCGTTCATCGCGCGCAAGCTCACGATTATGCCGCGCGCCGGCGGCGGTGCCCCCGGCCCGGTGGCCGCCGTAGCCTTCGGGCTGCCGTCCGTGCTGCATTTGCCCGCCGACGACGCGGCCCGCTGGGCGATCCACCGGGAGCGCACCGAGGACGCGATTGCAAAGGTCGAGGAGATGCAGGTCGCCGACGGGGAGGACAAGGCCGATCCATACCTCGCCAACCTGCTGGCCTCTGATCGCGCGCGGCTGGTGTTCATCGACGCGGGGGCGACGGGGACGAGTTTCGTGCGCGACATCCTGCCGCTGTTTCGCCCGAAGGACATCGAGCACATGTCGAACCTCAATCTCGACCTCAGCGAGTATGACGCCGTCCGCGCGAAGGCCCAGGCGATCGCGCAGCGGGTCGCCGCTAGCGGCCGGCCGATGCCTCCCCCGCCCGACCAGCGCTGGACGAAGATCCAGATCGAGCTGTTCGAGCAGTGGGTCGCGGAGGGATTCCCACGGTAGCGCGGGTCCTCGACATCGAGGTTCGGTCGAGTGTGTCGCACCCGTAACACCCGATAACGTTGCCGGTGTCTGGGTGCTCGCGGCGTCGTCGGGCATCGCGGTGTACGCCCACGGCCAGAGGAGCCGTAGTCGGCGAACAGGCCGACGCACCAGGCCGAGTCGTCGAGCAGCACGATCCGCCCGTTGCTCCAGCGGTCCATCCGAATATGGCTGACAGTTCTTGACACGAGTTGTGCAACACCACCGCGCTGGGGGTGAGCCACTGCCGACCGTCGAGCAGTTGAAGGACCGCTACCAGGTATCTGCAGGGACAGCGAACCGCGCGGTGGCCGAACTCGAGCAGGCCGGACTCATCACCGCGAGCCGCGGCCGCCAACCCACGGTGTCCTGGCCCGCCACGGCCGGGTGGAAGCGGTAGCCGTGAGCTGCGCCCAGACGCGTCGACCACGAGATCGGCCAGCACAGTGGATCTGTCCGCCAAACCCACCTCCCACCGCCGATCGCAACGCCGGAGGTTTATCACCTTCGAACCGGCGCGGATCTGCACCCCAGGCAGCTCCTGCACCCTGCATCGGATCACGTACTCGAATAGCGGACGAGTCGCCGACAACACCTCGAACCCATCCTGACCGACAGGCAACCACCCCGGCTCGGCAAGCCACGGCAGCTCACCGGTGTCAAATGGCACAGCGCCATGATCGAGCAGCTCCTGTCGGGAACCGGGCAGCAGCTCCTCCAGCGCGAGCAGGCCACGGAACAAGAACACATGCGGCTGCTCCCCCTGAGGCACGCCAGCGCGGGGCGTGAGGTTGTCCCGGGACTCGTGGAAGTTGAGGCGGCGGTCCCCCCACTTGAGTCCTGCCGTGCGGTAGGTACTCGGGTGAACCGCCAAAAACACCACGAGGAAGGGGACCGCCGTGCGCAAGAACTACCAGAATCAGGAGATCGACACGAGTCAGCCCGCCGTGCCCCCCGCTCGAGTTCGGCCGCCTGCTCACCTGGGCCGTGACCGAGTACCGATCCGGGGACCTCGCCGATGGTGCCACCGCAGTCTGCCTGGACTGGAATCTGGCAGCCCCCGCACTGGAAGCGGACGGCGACGGCGCAGATCCCAGACCGAAGGGTCAAGCCGCTGTCAACACTGCTCAACGGGCTGACACGAAGCCGCAGTGTCATGTGCTGCTGTCGGCCGGGCGCTCGCCCCGGGCTACCCCGGAGGTGCTACCCCGCCAGAGCCCTACGCCGAGACGCACCACGACCTGAGATCGCCTCGCCTGCCGACGCGTCTAGCTGTCAGCGATGCTTCCTGCCGACGAGCCCGCTCCACGCAACTCTCGGGCGTAAACCCCGGAGGTGTTGGGAACCCTGCCCGTGTAGCGCTCGTAGAGAGGAGACCACGATGACACTGCCGATTCGTCGGCGCCGCTACCCGGCCCGCCGCTGGGACCCGTCCGCCGGGCTGCCCGGGTTCGATGACTTGTTCGCGCAGATGAACCACATGCTCACCACCGCATTTCCCGAGGTGGCCAGGATCAGTGTCCGCTCCTGGTCGCCGCCGGTCGACATCCAGGAGACCGACGACGCCTACCTGATCGAAGCCGACATGCCCGGAGTGCGGCCAGACGACGTGAACGTGGACCTGCAGGGCAAGGAGCTGCGCATCAGCGGGGAGTACGGCACCGGGCAGCAGGGCGACAGCGACCAGGGCGGCGAGCAGGGCGAGGGCGGGCAGGGCGGCGAGCAGCAACGCCTCCGCCGCAGCGGCCGCTTCGACTACCAGGTGACGCTGCCCGGGGAGGTGACCACCGAGTCCTGCACCGCGGAGCTCGATCACGGGGTACTGCGGCTGCGGCTGCCCAAGACCTCGACCGGCCGCCAGCGCATCCAGGTCACAACCGGCCAGTCCGGCCAGGCCGACGCTGGGCGCCCGTTAGAGGGCGGCAGCACCCAGGACCAGGCGGCTGAGAGTGGGACCGGGACCGCCGCGACGAGCACCGGCGACACCACCGACGATCAGCAGTCAGGCGAGCAAAAGCCGACAGCCAGCTAGGAGGCGGGCAATGGCACAACATAAGGCGGCCGTTCCTGCCGTGGCGGACCGGACGCCGGACAACGCGCCACGGCGCGCAATCGGGGTATTCGACTCGTACGCCGAGGCCGAACGCGCCGTGGACCATCTGTCCGACATTTGGCTTCGCGGTGCAGCGGCTCGCCATCGTCGGGCACGACATGCGGATGATCGAACAGGTGACCAGCCGGTTGACCTACGGCGACGCCGCATTGCGTGGAGCAAGTTCGGGCGGTCACAGGCGCGGTGGTCGGCTGGATCTTCGGGCTGTTCAACTGGATTGACCCACTGGTCACTGGTCTGCTGTTGGCGTTGTACGGGTTGATCTTCGGTGCGGTCATCGGTGCGCTGCTGGGGCTGCTGTTTCACGCACTACAAGGGGGTCGGCGTGACTTCGCCTCCGTGCACGCCGTCGAGCCGAGTCGCTACGAGGTTCTCGCCGACGCGGAGGTCGCCGACGAGGCCATCCCGCTGCCCCCCAGGTGCCCACGACACAGCTGCAACCGGATACGAGCGCACCAGACAACGCTGACACCGCTCCGCAACACGCCCGTCGCGCGGGTCCAGGTGCTGGCCAGCTCGCCGGGCCAGCACCTGGCACGAGGCGCACGTCGATGTAGCGCGGGTGAGTGCACTTCATCACGGCCAGACCGACATTCAGCGGGTGCACGACCATGTACCGCCCACCGGGATTTCTAGCACGGACGACGTCCGCCTCGTCTACTGGCCCTGATCTGCTTGCGTAGATGAGTGTCGGCCACGGCGGTGCTGTGGTGGCCAACCAGGCGGGAGATCTCTTCCAACGGCATGCCGCCCCGTCCGAGGGCCACGGTGCCGGGACGCAACGCCGGCCGGGCCCCTGCCTGTAAGTACTCCTCGTGCCAGTGGGCCAGCTGCTCAAGGCGCTGCAGCCTTGGCACCGCACCCCTCAGCGCGACGGCCCGGTCGCGGCGTCGGCGCAGCGATGCTACCAACGGTCGGGGAATGGCTCGGGGAATGAAGCGGTGATCACTCGTGACGTCAGAGAGCGCCGGAGTAAGCCCATGTGAAACGAAGGATGCCTGGTGACGCCCAAGTCGACGCTCTAGCGAACCTTCCTAAACCGTGTGTCGCAGGTTCGAATCCTGCCGGGGCACCTGTACCAAGCAGCAGGATTCTACGTTGACCTGCGACTTTGGGGCCCAGAGGCCGATCTTGTCCTATTCGGTGGTTTCCGGTCGGGCCGACGCGCGAGAGGGCCGGCCGCCACCTCAGCCGTGAACGCACTCCGGCGGGCAGCTCGCCACGCCCGGCCGATCGTGATAACCGGCAGCTCCTCCCGCGCTCGCCTTGGAACAGCCGCCCCTCGCCATCCGTGCCAAACGCGTCCAGCTGCGCATGAAGCAGCTCGGTCAGCTCCGGCGGGCAGGGCACTGTACGGCCGTCCCCAACCGCTCGATGCTTGAGCTGTCGCGGTCTCTGAGCCATCACCCGGCCAGCCACGCCCCGCGGGTGCCTTGCCGGGCCATCGGCACCGCGACCCGCTCGAACAACACCTTCAACTTATTGGCATGGCAGTACTGAAGCGCCGCAGCAACCGCTGCTACGCGAACTGCACGACCGACAGATTGTTGTCATCCGGATCGAGGAACCAGGCAACCTTCGTGCCGTCTGGCGCAGTCCAGACGCAACGATCGTCTTGGGCCATTCTGTCGTACCGCATGAAGACAACGCCACGCCGACCGAGCTCGTCAACGGTGGCTGCGATGTCGCCGACGTTCCACGCCAAGACGGAGTACGGCGCCGGCAGGGGCTTCTCCACGGCGGTCAGCCGCAGCATGGTGCCGTTCGAATTGATCACGATCGCGAAGGGGCTCTCATCAGCGACCGGCAAGCCGAGTACACCCCTATAGAAGTCCCGCGCACGGTTCAGGTCCGCGACACCGACAATCGCGACCAGGTCACTCGATGCGAGCACCGGCACCTGGTTGCTTCCCTGCCCCCTGACGTTCTCGCCGTCCTTCATCGGGGGCTCCCGACGGGGTGGCGAGGATGGACCTGCGGACCGGTGATGCCGCAGTGCATGCATTCTTCGAGTCGGAACCGCCGCACCGCGGCGACGTCCACGGGTTCGCCCTGCACGGCCTCCGCGGCCACGGCGAGTGAGCGGCGGATCAAGCCGAACGCGACGACCGCACTGGCGACCAGCAAACCAGCGGTGATCAATAACGCGGTCCGGAAGCTCGGACCGAACGCGTCCGGGTTGGTGTAGTCGTTGCCGCCAATCCCGGCCATGAGGGGCACCACGGCGACTGCGAGCAGCCCGGCGGCCCTGGCGACGGCGTTGTTGACTCCGGACGCGACTCCGGCGTAGCGGTCCGCCGCGGAGTCGAGCACCGTCGCTGTGAGGGGTGCGACGGTGAGGGCCAAGCCGGCGCCAAACACGGTCACCGCGGGCAGCACGTCGAGCACGTAGGAGGCGTCGGCTTCGATTCGGAACATCAGCAACACCCCGACTGCGGACACCAGCGGTCCCCCGGTGAGCAGGAGCCGCGGTCCGGTCCGCTGAGCCAGCGCACCGACGCGTGCGGAGAACACCAGCATGATGACGGTCAGCGGCAGCAAGGCGGACCCCGCCAGCAGCGGGCTGAACCCGGCGACCACCTGTAGGTGCAGGACCAGCAGCACGAACAGCACCGCGAGCGCCGCGTAGACGAACAGCGTGACCGCGTTGGCCGCGCTGAACTGTGCGTCGCGGAACAGCGCGGTCGGCACCAGCGGGTGCGTGGAACGCCGCTCGATCACCACGAACATGACCAGTCCGGCTACCCCGAGTGCGCCAAGGGCGACCACCGTCGGCGATGCTCCGCGCTCCCCCGCCGCGGTCAACGCGTAGGTCATGGCGCCCAGGCCGAGCACCGCGAGCGCGGTCCCGGCCAGATCCAGTCGCGGGGTCGCGTCCGCGTCACGGGACTCGGGCACATGCCGCGCCGCAACCATCACGATCAGCGCCGCGACGGGCAGGTTGACCAGGAACACCGTCCGCCAGTTCCAGTCCACCAGCCAGCCGCCGAGAAACGGTCCGATCGCGGCCGCCACCCCGCCCAGCCCGGACCACGCACCCACTGCCGCGGACCGGTCTGCTCCGTGGAAGGACGCGGAGATGATGGCCAGGCTGCCCGGCGTGAGCAGCGCCCCTCCGACGCCCTGCAGCGCGCGGGCCGCGACCAGCGTTCCGATGTTCGGCGCCAGCCCACACAGCAGCGACGCGGTCGCGAACCACACGACGCCGATGATGAACACCCGGCGTCGACCGAACCGGTCGCCCAGTGAACCACCAAGCAGGATCAGCGCGGCTAGTGCCAAGGTGTACGCGTTGATCGTCCACTGCAGCCCCGAGAAGCCCGCGTCCAGCTCCGTCCCGATGCGCTCCAGCGCGACGTTCACCACGCTCGCGTCGAGCATCGCCAGCCCCGACCCCAGCACCGTCGCGAACAGCACCCACCGGCCCTGCGCAGTACCCATCTGCACGGTCGCTGGCTGCGCTGCTGCCGTCATCCTGACCTCACTGCTGTCTATGTCGACGAGGCGACGGGCGTGATCACGTGGCTGCTCCCTCTCGGCGACGTGATGGCTCAGTCAGCGGAAGGCGTACCTGGAAGCGGGTGTCACCCGGTTCGGAGATCACCCGCAGGCTGCCGCCGTGGCGGTTGACCACGATGCGCCACGACACGTCCAGTCCGAGTCCGGTGCCGTCGCCGACGGGTTTGGTGGTGAAGAAGGGTTCGAAGATCTGCTGGTGCATGTCGTCAGGAACCCCGGGGCCGGTGTCGCCGATCTCGACCAGCAGTTGCTCACCGTCGCGGGCCGTGTGCAAGGTGAGTGTTCCCGAGCGGTTCATGGCATCGACGGCGTTATCGATGAGGTTGGTCCACACCTGGTTGAGCTCGGCGGCGTAGGCGGGCACGTTCGGCAGGCTGGAGTCGTAGTCCTTGACGATCCTGACCTGGTCACCGATCTTGCGGCTCAGCATGATGAGAGTCGAGTTGAGGCCGTCATGAACGTCGATGGACTGGTGCGATGAGCGGTCCATCTGCGAGTACTGCTTGGCGGCGCCGACCAGAGCGGAGATGCGGCCGGTGGCGTTCTCGATCTCACTCAGCAGCGTTTCAGTCTCGACCGTGTAGGCCAGCCACCGGACGGCACTATCGAGGTAGCTGGAGCCCAGTGCGTCCGCGACGCGCTGCAGGTCGTCGATGTCGACACCACCGGCGACCAGCGTCGGCGCGAGCTCCCACCCGGAGGTGGCACCGTTGCCGTCGAGCCAGTCGGCCAGCTCATCCTCGCGGTCGCTGGCTTGCAGCGGGGACAGTTCCGGCACGCTGGACATCCGCTTGACGATCTCTTCCTGGATGGCTGTGAGGTGCTTGAGCTCGTCGGCTCCGAGCTCAGACCCGGCGAGCACAGCGAGCTTGTGCCGCATCCCGGCGACCCGTTCCCGCAGCGCCACGGTCGCCCGTCCCGCAGCCGCCGCTGGATTGTTCAGTTCGTGGGTCAGACCTGCAGTCAGCTTGCCGAGTGCAAGGAGCCGCTCGCGCTGCCCGATGAGCTCATCAGCGTTGCGGAGTCCGACGAACATTCCCTGCAGCAGGTGCGTAGCCATGGGGTACCACTGGCGGAACACCCCGGCGAAGTCAGCAGCCGGCAGCGCCAGCACAGCGCTGTCCACGGTGGTGCGTACGGAGTTCGCGTACACCTGGGACACCTGATCGCCGAGGTAGAACTGGGTGGCTCCGGCATACACGCCGGGCTGATCACTACGGGTGATTTCGACATCATCGCCTCGGACCAGCCGGGACAACGTGACCCCGCCGGACAGCAAGATGTAGAACCACTCCGCGGGCTCTCCCTCGGTGGCGATCTCCGTGCCTGCGCCGTAACGCTCGACATGGCCGTGCTCGGCCACCCACGCCAGCTGGTCGTCCTGGAGATCCTCAAACAGGAACAGCGTGCGTAACGTTGCGGAGCTGACGCGCTCAGGTGTGGTCACCGGTCCTCCAGGTAGCGATGCACCAAGGTGACGGCCATCGCGCCCTCCCCCACCGCGGACGCGACCCGCTTCACCGACTCGGCCCGAGCGTCGCCGGCCACCAACACCCCGGGCAGGCTGGACTCCAGATAGTAGGGATCGCGCTCGACTGGCCATCCTGGAGGTCGCCGTCCGTCGATGAGCAGGTCAGGACCGGTCAGCAAGAAACCCCGGGAATCTCGACGCACGGCTTCGCCGAGCCACTCGGTGTGAGGCGCGGCACCGATGAAGATGAACAGCGCGGCGGCGGGCACCGTTTCTCCTTGGCCGCTGCTGCGGTCGCACAATGTCAGCTGCTCAAGGTGCTCAGTCCCGTGCGCCGCGCCGACCACAGTGCCGGTACGGACGGTGATGTTGCCGATGCCCTCCAGCTGCTTGATCAGGTAGTGCGACATCGAGTGATGCAGCGACGCGCCACGCACCAGCACCGTCACCGTGCGCGCGTAGCGCGAGAAGAAGACCGCCGCCTGCCCGGCCGAGTTCGCGCCTCCGACGACGTAGACGTCCTCGCCTTCGCACGAAGGTCCTTGGGTCATCGCAGACCCGTAGTACACCCCGCGCCCGGTGAGCTCGGCGATACCCGGTGCCTCCAGGGTCCGGTACGACACCCCGGTCGCGAGGATGATCGCGTGCGCCGCGAGTTCGGTGCCGTCACCAAAACGCACGACACGAGCGGAGCCTCGGGCTTGCAGCCCAGTGACCTCGCGGGCCGACAGCACCTCCGCACCGAACTTCTGTGCCTGCCTGCGAGCGCGGTCGGTGAGCTGAGCACCAGACACACCATCGGGAAAGCCGAGGTAGTTCTCGATCCGTGAACTCTGACCAGCTTGCCCACCGGTGGCCGCTCGTTCGACCAGCACGGTGCGCAGGCCCTCCGAAGCCCCATAGACTGCCGCGCCGAGGCCGGCCGGACCGGCTCCCACCACAACCAGATCGTAGAAATCGGTGGCCGGTTCGGTCGACAACCCGACCGCGGCAGCGATTCCGGCATCGGATGGGTTCCGCAACACGGCACCGTCCGCAGTGATCAGCACCGGGACATCCTCCGAGGCTGCGCCGGCCGCAGCCAGCAACCGCCGCCCTTCCGACTCGTCGACGCTGTACCACCGGTAGGGAACAGAGTTGCGGGCGAGGAAGTCCCGCGCCCGGTAGGACTCGCTGGACCAGCGATGCCCGACCAGCTTCGTCTCGTTGACTGGCCGATCACCGAGCGCACGCCACATCTCGATCAGTGCATCGACGACCGGGTACAGCTTCTCCTCAGGCGGTTCCCAGGGCTTGAGCAGGTAGTGGTCCACGTCCACCACGTTGATCGCCTGTATCGCGGCGTCGGTATCGGCGTAAGCGGTGAGCAACGCCCGGCGTGCCAGGGGGAAGAGGTCCATGGCCTCTTCCAGGAACTCGATGCCGTTCATCTGTGGCATCCGGTAATCGGCGAGCATCGCCGCGACCGGCTCGCCACGCAGCTTCAGCTCCCGCAGCGCCTCCAGCGCCTGAGCCGCTGAGTCGGCTCGCACTACGCGATAGCTCTCGCCGTAGCGGCGGCGCAGGTCACGAGCCACCGCGCGGGACACGCCGGGATCATCGTCGACCGTGAGCAGCACCGGCTTGGTCATGTCGAGTCGTCCTGCCGTTTCTCATCTGTGGTTCTGGCGCCCCGTGAAGGCCGCTGGGCACTTCACTGATCATTCTTCGCTCGCAGCGGAACGGGCCAGGTCGCAATGGCCACGCTAGCCCTGCCGGACCCCCCGTGGGAGGAATCGAAACCCACCGACCAGCCCGGTGGCCGCGGCGCCGCCCACGGCTCCGCCGGCCCCTCAGCGGGGGCCGCGTGCCGATCGGCCTGGCTGCTGGTGCCAAACTGGGAAGCGTGAGCGGCCAGGATGACTTCGCGAAGAGGTTCGCCGGGTGACGGCCCTCCTGCAATCCATCGGTGATCCGGAGGCTCATGCACATCAAGTTCACCGAGGTGGTGAGTGCCGACCGGCGGACCCAGAAGAAGGGGAATGCCCGTCGTCACCTGAACCGTCCGAGTTCCTGCTCCAGGAGGGCCCCTCATGAGCGACTTGCCCGCTGACTACTTCACCAAGCCGGTGGCCGAGGTCGACCCCGAGATCGCCGACGTGCTCGAGAACGAGCTCACCCGTCAGGAGAGCACCCTCGAGATGATCGCTTCGGAGAACTTCGTGCCCCAAGCGGTGCTCGACTGCCAGGGCTCGGTGCTCACCAACAAGTACGCCGAGGGCTACCCGGGCCGGCGCTACTACGGGGGATGTGAGCACGTCGACGTGGCCGAACAGCTGGCGATCGACCGGGCGAAGGAGCTGTTCGGGGCCGAGCACGCGAACGTGCAGCCCAACGGGGGCGCCTCGGCGAACGCGATCGTGTTCAGCACGCTGATGGAGCCGGGCGACACGTTCCTCGGGATGAAACTCGATCACGGCGGGCACCTGACCCACGGAATGAAGATCAATTTCTCTGGTCTCTATTACAACGTGGTCGCCTACGGGGTGGACAAGGAGTCCTCGCTGATCGACATGGACGAGCTCGCACGCCTCGCCGAGGAGCACAAGCCGAAGGTGATCCTCGCGGGCTGGTCGGCCTACCCGCGCCAGCTCGACTTCGCCCGCTTCCGCGAGATCGCCGACTCGGTGGGGGCCTACCTGTTCGTCGACATGGCACACTTCGCCGGGCTCGTCGCCGCGGGCGAGCACCCGAACCCGGTCCCGCACGCCCACGTCGTCTCGACGACGATCCACAAGACTCTCGGCGGGCCCCGCGCCGGGATGATCCTCTGCACCGAGGAGCTCAAGAAGAAGGTCGACTCTCGGACCTTCCCGGGCTGGCAGGGCGGCCCGCTCATGCACGTGATCGCCGGCAAGGCGGTGGCGTTGAAGATCGCCGCATCGCAGGCGTTCCGGGAACGCCAGCGGCGCACCCGCGCCGGCGCCCGGGTGATCGCCGAGGAGATGCTCGCCGGTGACCTCAACGTGCTGACCGGAGGCACCGACGTGCACCTCGTGCTCGCCGACCTGCGCGAGTCCGCGCTCGACGGCCAGCAGGCTGAGGACCGGCTCGCCGACATCGGGATCACGGTGAACCGCAACGCGGTGCCCTTCGACCCGCGGCCCCCGTCCGTGGCCTCCGGACTGCGGATCGGTAGCTCGCCGCTTGCCACCCGGGGTTTGCAGGAGGACGACTTCCGGGAGATCGGCAAGGTCATCACGGAAGCCTTGACCGGCGAGTTCGACGACGCCAAGAAGGCGGCGCTGTCGAAGCGCACGAGGGCGCTCGCCGAGCGCTACCCGTTGTATCCGCAACTGGCCACCGGCTGAGCGCACCGGGCCGGCGGACCTCAGCGTGCCTCGGGCTGACCGAGGTGCAGCGCGACATCGGCGAGCGGTGCTCGGGTCTGCTCGCCGCTCGCCATGTCGCGGATGGTGACCTTGCCCGCGGCGCGCTCGTCCGCACCGTAGATCAGGCTGTAGCGAGCGCCCTGGTCCGCAGCCCACTTGAGTTGCCTCGACAGCTTGCGGCTGGCCCCCAGGTAAGTGCCGGTCCGCCACCCCGCGTCGCGCAGCGTGCTCGCGACCGCGATCACCTCGGGTCGCGCCTCGTCGATCACGGTGATCGCGACGTCCAGGCCGTCGGACATCGGCTGGTCCTCGGTGACCAGGGCGAGGATGCGTTCGATCCCGAGCGATCCCCCGCAGGCGGGCAGGTCCGGCCCGCCGAGCGATGCCACCAGGCGGTCGTAGCGGCCGCCGGATGCGATCGATCCCGGCATTCCCGGAGCGACCACCTCCCAGATGGCACCGGTGTAGTAGTCGAGCCCCCGGACCAGTTGCGGCGTGAACGCGATGCGCTCCGCGCCAACCCGACCGGTGACCAGCCCGAGGACCTCGTCGATCTCGGCCAGCCCGTCCCGGCCCTGCTCCGAGGCACCGAGAGCGGCCCGCATCCGCGCCGCGGCGTCCTCGGCGGTCAGGTCCTCGACGAGGGACTTCGCCGTATTGGGGTCGAGGCCACGCTGTTCCAGCTCGGCGGTGACCTCCGCGCCGGGCAGCTTGTCCAGCTTGTCCAGGGTGATCAGGACCCCGCCCCCCAGGTGCTCCGGCACCCGGTACGACTCGAGCAGGCCGGCGAGGGCACGCCGGGAGTTCAGCAGGAACCGGAACTGCCCGACACCGAGGGCGTCCAGTGCGTCGGCGACGGCGCAGACGACTTCCGCGTCCGACAGTGCAGATGTGGAGCCCACAACATCGAGGTCGCACTGCACGAACTCCCGGAACCGGCCCCTGCCCGGTCGGTCCGCCCGCCAGACCGGAGCGATGGCGTAGCGCTTGTACGGCGAGGGCAACCTGCTGCCGTAGGCGGCCACCACCCTTGCCAGTGGCACCGTCAGGTCGTAGCGCAGCGCGAGGTCGGCCGTACCGGTTACTTCGTGCTCGCCTCGGCGGAGGATCTTGAAGATGAGCTTGTCACCCTCGTCACCGTACTTGCCGGTGAGCACCTCGATCCGCTCGAAGGCGGGGGTCTGCAGCGGGCCGAAGCCGTAACGCTCGAAGACGTCCCGGACGGTCGCGAAGGCACGCTCACGACGGCGCAGCTCCGGCGCGAGAAAGTCCCGCGTGCCAGACGGCGGCTCCACCGGGTGAGACGACTCCATGCCCGACCTTCCTGGCGGTTGACGACCACTACCGGAAATACACCCTGTCACAGCCTCGGCCCGAAGAACGGTGTGGAGCGGGTCAACCGCCGACGTTGTCGACGAGTTCTTCGTCGGGGAAGGCGACATCGACGCAGCCCGCACTCTCGTCGCGACGACCACGGACGCCGAGCTGTTCCTCTATCCCGGCAGGCAGCACCTGTTCGCCGACAACAGCCTGCCCTCATACGATGAGCACGCCGCATCGTTGCTCATCGAGCGCGTGCTGAGCGTCCTCGACGAGGTCAGATAGCGGCGCGCAGGTGTCCCCACAGCAGGCCACCGACACGGCCGCTGGCCGGGGTGGATGCTGGAGTGGTGGAGCCATACCCGGCGGTGGAGCCCTATCAGTCCGGCCTGCTGCCCGTGACGGACGGCCACATCGTGTACTGGGAGATCGTGGGAAACCCCGCCGGGACCCCTGCCGTCTACCTGCACGGTGGTCCTGGCAGTGGCAGCACGCCCGGCTCGCGGCGCAACTTCGACCCCGAAGGCTTCCGGGCGGTGCTGTTCGATCAGCGCGGTTGCGGGCGTAGCCGCCCGTTGGCCAGCGAACCCGACGCCGACTTGTCGACGACCGGCTTTGCCTACGCACCTCGAGCCCGCGCGCGGAGGGCGGCACGTTAGTCCCGGCGGGCGCGGGCACGCCGCTTCCCCTCGTGCATCGCCTGCACTCGGGGGATCGGGATGGCGTGACCCTCCTCGACGAGGTCCACGGGCAGCGGTTGCGGCTGCGGCATCCGCTCGTGCCACGGGTCGGCGTCGGCCAGCAGCGCGGCGGCGGTGCGGATGGTGAAGTCGGCCGGCACCACACAGTCGAGCTCGTCCCATGTCACCGGGAAGGACACCGGGACGCCGGGGCGGGCCCGCGGGCTGTACGCCGCCACCAGCGTCGCGCCGCCGGAACGGGTCGGGTCCACGAACACCTTGCCGTCGCGGTCCTCCCGGATGAACGCCGTGGTCGCGACGGCCGGGTCGAGGCGCTCGGCCCGCGCCGCGAGTGCCCTGGTGGCCGCCGCCGCGTCCTCGATTCGCACCCGGTCGCCGAGCGGCACGAAAACGTGCACCCCCTTCGCCCCGCTGGTCTTGACCGCGCCCGCCAGCCCCGCGTCGGCCAGCGCCAGCCGTACGAGCCGGGCCGCGCGGACGACGTGGTCGAACGCATCACCGACCGGCGGGTCGAGGTCGAGCACCAGGTGGGTCGTGGTGCCGGCGCGGTCGCGGACCAGCGTCGGGTGGTACTCGACAGCGCGCTGGTTGGCCAGCCACAGCAAGGTGCGGCGGTCGTTGCACAGCGCGTAGGTCACGTCGCGCCGGGACGCCTCGGCCCACACGGTGGTCGTCGGCACCCAGTCCGGGGTGTGCTTCGGCACGTTCTTCTGCATGAACGGCTGCTGGCCCGGCCGCGCGCGGATCACCGACAGCGGCCGGTCCCGGAGCTCGGGCAGGATCCGGTCCCGGACGGCGTCCAGGTAGTCCACCAGGTCCCGCTTCGTCGCGCCCGCGCCGTCGAAGAGGGGCTGGTCGAGGCTGGTCAGGTCGACCCCGGCGCGGGTCTCCGCCGCGCCGGGCCGTTCAGCCACCGGCCATCGCGCCCACGACCAGGAACGGCTCGGTGCCCCTCGTGACCGGATCGGGCAGCGGGGCATCCGGGGGGTCGTGGGACAGGTCCTGCTGGCAGGCGAAGAACCGCAGGAACGCCCGGCGCTTGCCGGTGGCGTGGTCGCGGATGGTGCCGCGCAGCATCGGGTAGCGGGCCTCCAGCGCGTCGAGGATCGAGCCCTGGGTGACCTGGCCGTCGACGTGCAGCTCCACCTCGCCGTCGACCTGCGCCAGCTTGCGCAGATGCGCCGGGAGCTTGACCCGGATCGTGGTGGTGTTCGTCTCGGGGTTCATGGCGGGGGTCATGGCAGGGTTTGGACTTCGACGGAGAGCACAGCCGGCAGGTCCCGCACGATGGGTGTCCAGCTGTCTCCGGCATCGGCCGATGCGTACACCTGCCCGCCGGTGGTCCCGAAGTACACCCCGCACTCCTCGAGGGAGTCCACGGCCATGGCGTCGCGCAGCACGTTGACGTAGCAGTCCTGCTGCGGCAGACCGTTCGTGAGTGGTTCCCACTCGTGGCCGCCGGTGCGGCTGCGGTACACCCGCAGCTGCCCGTCGAGGGGGAAGTGCTCGGAGTCGCTCTTGATCGGCACGACGTAGATGGTCTCCGGCTCGTGGGCGTGCACGTCGATGGGGAACCCGAAGTCGGTGGGCAGGTTCCCCCCGATGTCATACCAGGTGTCTCCGGCGTTGTCGCTGCGCATGACGTCCCAGTGCTTCTGCATGAACAGGGTGTCCGGGCGCGACGGGTGCCGCGCGAGGTTGTGCACGCAGTGCCCGACCTCGGCGTCGGGGTCGGGGATGCCCTCGGAGACCAAGCCACGGTTGGTGGCGCGCCAGGTCGTGCCGGCGTCCTCGGTGCGGAAGGCGCCCGCGGCGGAGATCGCGACGTGCAGCCGGGCGGGGTCGCGGGGGTCCTGGATGATGCTGTGCAGGCACATCCCACCCGCGCCGGGCTGCCACTGCGGCCCGGAGCCGTGCTCACGCAGCCCCCGCAGCTCCTGCCACTGCTTTCCGCCGTCCACGGAGCGGAACAGCGCGGCGTCCTCCACCCCGGCGTAGACGGTGTCCGGGTCACTCAGCGACGGCTCGAGGTGCCACACCCGGGCGAACTCCCACGGGTGCGGCGTGCCGTCGTACCACTGATGGGTGCCCGGGACCCCAGCGTAGGTGAACTCGTTGCCCACCGGCTCCCACGTGAGGCCGCCGTCGTCGGAGCGCTGGATCAGCTGCCCGAACCAGCCCATCGACTGCGACGCATACAGCCGGTCCGGCTCCGCCGCCGAGCCCGCCAGATGGTAGACCTCCCAGCCCGCGAAGTGCGGACCGCGCACCTCCCACCGCTGCCGCGTCCCATCCGCCGTGAGGACGAACGCGCCCTTGCGCGTCCCGACCAACACCCGCACCCCACTCATCACGTACTCCTCATCACTCGTCGTGCACCGCCGTGAGGTGAGACGACCCCCGGGCGCTGAACTCATCGCTTTCGTCGGTGAATCGTCCTAACATCGGCGATCGTGGCCCAGAGCACCGACATTCTCGATACCCCGGCCGTCCGGTCCGAGGACCTGGAGCGCTACCGGCGGGAGCTGACCGGGTACTGCTACCGCATGCTCGGCTCGGTGTTCGAGGCCGAGGACGCCGTGCAGGAGACCATGGTCCGCGCGTGGCGGAACCTCGAGCGCTTCGAGGGCCGCTCCAGTGTGCGTTCCTGGGTCTATCGCATCGCGACGAACGTGTGCCTGGACATGGTGCGGGGCCGCCAGCGCCGGGCGCGGCCGATGGACCTGGGACCCTCGTCGGCGGCCGACGCCGACCTCGGGCCGGCCCACCCGGAGAACGTGTGGGTCACCCCCATCCCCGACGGCCGCGTCCTGCCCACCGAGGCCGACCCTGCCGAGCTGGCCGTCGCAAAGGAGACAATCCGGCTGGCGTTCGTCACCGCCCTGCAGCACCTGCCCGCCCGCCAACGCGCGGTGCTGATCCTGCGCGAGGTGCTGAACTGGCACGCCACCGAGGTCGCCGAGCTGCTCGACACCACTGTGGCCTCGGTGAACAGCGCCCTGCAGCGCGCCCGGACCACCCTCGCCGCCCGCGACGCCGCGGCGGCCCCCGCCGTCGGCGAGGACCAGCGGGAGCTGCTCGCCCGCTACGTCGACGCGTTCGAGCGCTACGACATCGCCGCGCTGGTGTCGCTGCTGCACGAGGACGCGATCATGTCGATGCCACCGTACGCACTGTGGCTGCGCGGACCGGAGGAGATCGGCCGGTTCTTCCTCGGCACCGGCAGCGGCTGCCGCGGCTCCCGACTCGTCGCGGTCACCGTGAACGGCTGCGCCGCGTTCGGCTCCTACAAGGCGGACGGGTCGCCGTGGTCGATCCAGGTGATCGAGACCGACGGCGAGCGGATCGTCGGGCACCACAACTTCCTCGACACGTCACTGTTCGCCGCGTTCGGTCTCCCGGCCCGCCTCGACGGGTAAGGACTCACTCGTGCAGAGGATCCCGGCGAGGCCAGTGCAGGTCAGCAGGTCGTGCAGCTGGCCCTGCGCCTCGACGAGCCGAAGCTGCCCGCCGCACCGCCGAGCGGTCAGCGCGAGGCGCAGCAGCCCGTCCACCGTCGCGGGATCGCAGTCGGCGACCCTGCTCACATCACAGACGACGACCGCCTCGCCCGCGCAAACCCGCGCGCGGACCTCAGCGTGCAGCGCGGGGTCCGGGCCGGTCACAACGAGCACCCTTCCCACACCCACTGTGACGTCCCGGAAGGGCCGGACTCATCCCCCGGTCGACCGGCTGCCTGCTGGTGCCCCGCAGCGGCGAGGCGCACCTCGATGACCTCTCGACACGTTTTCAGACGACGAGGACGGCGCGGAAGTCGTTGACGTTGGTGAGCGTGGGACCGGTCACGACCTGGTCCCCGAGTGTGGCGAAGAAACCGTGCCCGTCGTTGTCCGCGAGCGCGGCGGCGGCGTCGACGTCGAGAGCCCGAGCTCGGCGCAGCGTGTCGGGACCGACGAGTGCCCCCGCGATCTCCTCGACGCCGTCGACGCCGTCGGTGTCGCAGGCGATGGCGTGCACTCCCGGGGCACCCCGCAGTGTCAGCGCCAGGGAGAGCAACAGCTCGACGTTGCGCCCACCGCGGCCCTGCCCGTGCACGGACACGGTGGTCTCACCTCCCGACAGCAGCACGCACGGAGCGGGCGCCGGCTGACCGTGCCGCAGCACCTGCCGGGCGATCCCGGCGAGCACGATGCCGACCTCCCGCGCCTGCCCCTCCAGCGAGTCACCGAGCACGACCGGCGTCACCCCCGCCTCCCGGGCCACCGCGGCGGCGGCCTCCAGGGACTGCTGGGGTGCCGCGATGACCTGGTTGCTGACCCGGGACATCCGGTGGTCGTCAGGCCCCGGGCAGCCTGCTGCGGACTCGAGGTACCCGCGCACCTCCGGCGGAACCGCCACGTCGTACGCCGCGAGCACGGCGAGTGCCTGCGCCGGGGTGGAGTCCTCCGCCACGGTGGGCCCGGAGGCGATGACCGCGGGGTCGTCGCCGGGGACGTCGGAGATCAGCAGGCCGACAGTCCGCGCCGGGAACGCCGCGGCGGCCAGGCGCCCCCCCTTGATCGCGGACAGGTGCTTGCGGACGACGTTCATCTCGCCGATCGACGCCCCGGAGCGCAACAGTGCGGTGCTGATCTCCTGCTTGTCGGCGAGGGACACCCCATCCGCCGGGAGGGCGAGCAGCGCGGACCCGCCACCGGAGATCAGGGCAAGCATCAGGTCGTCGGGTCCCAGACCCGAGACGAGCTCGAGGATGCGGACAGCGGCCCGCTGCCCGGCCGCGTCGGGCACCGGATGTGCTGCCTCCACCACCTCCACGCACTGGCACTGCACCGCGTGGCCGTAGCGCGTCACCACCAGCCCCTCCACCGGGCCGTCCCACGCCTGCTCGACCGCCTGCGCCATCCGCGCCGACGCCTTGCCGGCCCCGACCACGACGACCCGGCCCGGCGGTCGGGGCGGCAGGAAGGCGGGCACCTGCACCAGCGGGTCGGCGGCGGCGACCGCCGCGTCGAACATGGCGCGCAGCAGCCCCGGCGGGTCGCTCACGCCACCCGGCACGGGGGCTCCCGACCCTCGAGGAATGCCTGCAGGTTGTCCAGCACCAGCATGCCCATGGCGGTGCGGGTCTCCAGGGTGGCGCTGCCGAGGTGGGGCAGCAACACCACGTTCTCCAGCTCGCGCAGCACTCGAGGGACCTCGGGCTCGTCCTCGTAGACGTCGAGACCGGCACCGGCGATCGTCCCGGAGCGCAGTGCCTCGGCGAGCGCGTCGGAGTCGACGACGTCGCCGCGGGCGCTGTTGACCAGGAAAGCGGTCGGCTTCATCCGGGCCAGCCGCGCCCTGTCCATGAGGTGGGTGTTCCCTCCGCCGCCGGGCATGTGCAGCGACACGAAGTCGGCGGTCTCCAGCACTTCGTCGATTGTGTCGAGGCGGCGCGCCCCGGGGATCCCGTGCTCGGGGACGGAATCGACGGTGTCGTAGAAGACGACGGGCATCCCGAAACCGAAGTGGGCCCGCCGGGCCACCGCGACACCGATGCGTCCCATGCCGAGGATGCCGAGGGTCTTGCCGGTGACGTCGGCGCCCATCATGTGAGTCGGCCGCCACCCGGTCCACCGACCGGCGCGCACCTCCCGCTCCCCCTCGCCCGCCCGCCGCGCGACCATGAGCAACAGGGTCATCGCCGTGTCGGCGGTGGTGTCGGTGAGCACGCCGGGAGTGTTCGTGACGACGATGCCGGCCTTCGCCGCGGCCTCGACGTCGATGTTGTTGTAGCCGACGCCGAAGTTGCCGAGGAACCGGGTGCGCAGCTCACCTCCGAAGAGATCCGCCGAGAGCCGGTCGGAGACGGTCGGCAGGACGACCTCGGCCTCCTGCAGTGCGGCACGCAGCCCGTCAGGCCCGAGCGGGACGTCGTCGACGTTGAGCCGCACGTGCGGGTAGCGCCGCAGCAGCTCGTCCTCGACGGACTGCGGCCACCGGCGGGTGACGACGATGACGGGGTCCGGCACGGTGGGCCTCCTGCAGCTGACGGTTCATGGTCGCTCGCACGGATGATGACATGGCGAACGGCAGGTCAGACGGTGGTGGCCGCGAGCAGGCCACGCTTCTGCAGCACGCCGGCCAAGGTCGAACCCACGCTCGACGGGTTGGGCGCCATCGTGACGCCGGCCGCGGTGAGGATCTCCGCCTTCTCCTGGGCGGACTCCCCGGCGGCCGACACGATCGCACCGGCGTGCCCCATCCGGCGGCCCTTGGGCGCCGACAACCCGGCGACGTAGGCGACGACCGGCTTGCTCATGTGGTCGCGGACATAGGCGGCGCCGTCGGCCTCCTGCGGGCCGCCGATCTCCCCGATCAGCACCACGGCGTCGGTTTCGTCGTCGGCCTCGAAGAGCTCGAGGTGGTCGCGGAACGATGATCCGTTGACCGGGTCACCGCCGATGCCCACGGAAGTGGAGACGCCGATGCCGAGCGCCTTGAGCTGCGCGGCGGCCTCGTAGCCGAGGGTGCCGGAGCGCCCGATGATGCCGACCCTGCCGGGCAGGTAGATGTGGCCGGGCATGATGCCCAGCAGCGCCCGGCCGGGCGAGATGGTGCCGGCGCAGTTCGGTCCGGTGAGCCGCATCCGCTCCGCGGCCCGGTAGCGCCGCATGTACCGCTTGACGCGCAACATGTCCTGGGTCGGGATGCCGTCGGTGATGCAGACGCAGTACCGGATCCCCGCGTCGGCAGCCTCCATGATGGAGTCGGCCGCGAAGGGCGGTGGCACGAAGACGATCGATGCCTGCGCCCCCACTGCGTCGACGGCGTTCTTGACGGTGTCGAAGATCGGTCGGTCGAAGATGCTCCCGCCGCTCTTGCCCGGAGTGACACCGCCGACGACGTTCGTACCGTACTCGATCATGTCCTCGGTGTGGAACCGCGCGATGCGTCCGGTGATCCCCTGGACGATGACACGGGTGCGCTCGGTGAGCAGGATTGCCATGACTCCTCCTCGACTCGCAGGTCCCGACGGGAGGGTCCCGATGGCAGGGTCCCGACGGCGGCGACGGCCTTCTCGGCGGCCTCCGCGAGGCTGTTCGCCGTCACGATGGGCAGGCCGGAGTCGCGGAGGATCTGTTGCCCCCCTCGACGTGGGTGCCGGCCAGCCGCACCACGACCGGGATCGTGACGTCGATCTCCTTGAAGGCCGAGACGATGCCGGTGGCGACCCAGTCACAGCGGTTGATGCCGGCGAAGATGTTGATGAGCATCGCCTTGACGTTGCCGTCCTGCAGCACCGCGCGGAACGCCTCGGCCACCCGCTCGGGAGACGCGCCACCGCCGATGTCGAGGAAGTTCGCCGGCTCCCCACCCGAAAGCTTGATCATGTCCATGGTCGCCATGGCGAGCCCGGCGCCGTTGATCATGCAGCCGATGTCGCCGTCGAGACCGACGTAGGACAGGCCGCAATCGGCCGCGTGGCTCTCCCGGGTGTCTTCCTGGCTCGCGTCCCGCAGCTCGGAGGTGTCGGGATGGCGGAACAGCGCGTTGTCGTCGAAGGACATCTTGGCATCGAGCGCGATGATGCCGCCGTCTCTGGTCACGGCCAGTGGGTTGATCTCCAGCATGGTGGCGTCCAGGTCCCGGAACGCCCGGTAGGCAGCGCGGAAGATCCGGCTGGCCTGGGCGATCTGCGCCGGCTCGATCCCGAGGGCGAAAGCGATCTCCCGTGCCTGGAACTCCACGAAGCCCACGGCCGGCTCGATCGTGGTATGCACCAGCGCGTCGGGTCGTGAGGTGACAAGTTCCTCGATCTCCGTCCCCCCCTCGGTCGAGGCGACGATCGCGACCCGCTCCGTGCGGCGGTCCAGCACGATGCCGAAGTACAGCTCCCGGGCGACGTCGCTGGCCTGCTCGACGTACACCCGCAGGACAAGCTGGCCCCCCGGCACGGACTGCCGGGTCACCAGCCGCCGCCCTAACAGGCTGCTGGCGAAGTCCTGCACCTCGTGGTCGGAACGGCAGAGCTTCACTCCCCCGGCCTCGCCACGACCGCCGGCGTGCACCTGGGCCTTGACCACCCAGGCGGCCCCGCCGATCTCGGTGACCCGGTACGCCGCCTGTTCGGGGCTGTACGCCACTCCACCCCGCGGTACGGGAACTCCGAATCGAGCCAGGATGTCCTTCGCCTGGTACTCGTGGATGTCCACGCCTGCGCCTCAGGCCCGGCTCGCCGCGGCGCGGATCGCGTCGTCCATCGCGATGACCGTCTGGGCCATCCGCTCGGACGCGGCGTCGATCATCTTGCCGTCCAACGACGCGGCACCCTGGCCGGCTGCCTCGGCCTTGCGCAGCTCCTCGACGATGCGGCGGGCCCGCGCGATCTCGGCCTCGGGCGGGCTGAACACCTCGTTGGCGAGCTCGACCTGGCTCGGGTGGATCGCCCACTTGCCCTCACATCCCAGGGCGGCCGCCCGCCGGGCGCCGGCCCGGTAGCCATCGGGGTCGGAGAAGTCGCCGAAGGGACCGTCGATCGGACGCAGCCCGTAGGCCCGGCAGGCGACGATCATGCGCGACAGCGCGAAGTGCCACTGGTCGCCGGGGTAGTCGGGATTGAGCCCGCCGATGCTGACGGTGCGAGCCCGGTTGCTCGCGGCATAGTCGGCGACCCCGAAGTGCAGTGCCTCCAACCGGGCTTCGAGCGCAGCGCCGCTGCTCGCGATGGCCTCGACGTTCGCCATTCCGAGCGCGGTCTCGACGAGTGCCTCGATGCCGACCCGGTTCGAGAAGCCCTTCGCCTGCTCCACCTGACTGACGATCGTCTCCACGCAGTACAGGTCTGCGGGCACCCCGACCTTCGGGACGAGGATCGTGTGCAGCCGGTCGCCCACCTGCTCCATGACATCGACGACATCGCGGTACATGTAGGGGGTGTCGAGCCCGTTGATGCGCACCGACACCGTCTTGCCCTTGCCGACCCAGTCGATGTCCCCCAGCGCTGCGATGACGTTCTTGCGGGCCTGCTCCTTCTCGGGGGGCGCGACGGCGTCCTCGAGGTCGAGGAAGACGAAGTCCGCCTCGCTCTCGGCCGCCTTGTCGATGAAGCTCGGGTTGGAGCCCGGCACCGCGAGCTCGCTGCGCTGCAGCCGCGGCTGGCGCATCGGATAGAGGGTGTAGCTCATGCGACCGTCCCGGCCTCCAGAGCCGAGGTCGCCTCCCGGTAGTAGGTCTGTGCCGCGGCGACGCCGGCACCGAGCTCGACCTTCGCCCCGGCGTCGGCCAGCGACATCTCCGCGCTCGCCAGGGCGGCCAGGCACATCACCTCGTTGAGGTCGCCGAGGTGACCGATCCGGAAGAGCTTGCCCGCGACCTTGGTCAATCCCGCCCCGAACGACGTCTGGTAGCGGTGGTAGCCGATCCGGCACACCTCGGTGCCGTCGACGCCCTCGGGCACCATGACCGCCGAGACGGTGTCCGAGTACCAGGTGGGCGAGACCGCGCACAGCGACAGCCCCAGTGCGTCGATGCCCCGACGGATCCCCTCCGCGAGCCGGTGGTGTCGGGCGAAGACCTGGGGCAGCCCCTCGGCGAAGAGCAGGTCGAGCGAGGCCCGGAGGCCGTGCAGCAGCTGTACCGGCGGGGTGTAGGGGAAGTAGCCGGTGTCGTTGGACTTGCGCATGTCCTCGAAGCTGAAGTAACAGCGCGGCATCGACGCCGACTTCGCCGCCTCGAGGGCCTTCGCGCTGACCCCGAGCACGGCCAGTCCGGCGGGGAGCATGAGGCCCTTCTGCGAGCCGCTGACCGCGAGGTCGACCCCCCAGGCGTCCTGCTGGAAGTCGATCGAGGCCAGTGCGGAGACCGCGTCGACGAAGAGCAGCGCCTCGGAGCCGGCGGCATCCATCACCCGGCGGACGCCGGCGACGTCGGAGGTGACCCCGGTGGCGGTCTCGTTGTGGGTGACGAAGACCGCCCTGATCGACTTGTCCTCGGTGAGGTGGCGCTCGTACTCCTCGAGGGGCACCCCCGCCCCCCACTCGACGTCCACGCAGATGACGTCGAGGCCGAGCCGCTGCGCCATCTCGACCCACAGCTGCGAGAACTGGCCGAAGCGCGACATCAGCACCCGGTCACCCCGGTTGAGGGTGTTGGTGATGGCCGCCTCCCACGCCCCGGTGCCGGACGAGGAGTAGATGAAGACCCGGCCGGACTCGGTGGCGAAGATCTTCTTCAGGCCGGCGAAGAGCGGCATGGTGAGCTCGGGGAAGTCCGGGGCGCGATGGTCCTGCATGGGGACGTTCATCGCGCGCCGCACGGGCTCGGGGACATTGGTCGGACCTGGGATGAAAAGCTGGTGGATCCCGTTGCGCATGTCGTCCCTACCTTCCTGGCCGCTGGACGACCGGCTGCCGCCCGCGTCCGGCCTGGCTGCTGGAACGCAACCGAAATGGTGGCCTGGGTGTCCAGGTCACAGCGGGAGCATAACCGCTAGCCGGCCCGTGCGGCGGGGATGTCGGTTGCTCAGGCGCCTTCCGTCATGTGGAACCATTCCTGAGGCGGAGAGCTCAGCTGGGGGTGCGTCGCCGAAGCTTTGGGAGAGAGCGTGTGCGGAATCGTCGTGTCACTGCCGATCTACCCCAGGTCGGCCGCGCCGCCGACCGGGGCCGAGCTCGCCGCGGCGCTGCCCGAGTTCCTCCCCTCGGCTGTGCAGCTGGCCGACCCGGAGAGCGCGCTCGTCGTGCTGGCCGAGCTCTCCGCCCGGCTTGCGGATGCGCTCACGATCTACGACAACCCCACCGCACTGCGCGTGCTGGCCGACGAGGCACAGGCGGCACCGGCCGTCGACCGGCTCGCCGAGCTGGAGCGCTGGGGCGCTGCTCTGGACCGCGAGATCGACGTCCGCACCGCGGAGTGGGGTGCCGACAGGAGCGAGCGGGTGCAGGGCCTGCTGCGCCAGGTTCGCGACCAGGTGTGGGCGCTGCGCGAGGACCGGCTGGGCGCGGCGGGCCGGGCCCGGCGGCTCGCGCCGGACGGCTGGACCGAGCGATCGTCGATCTCGTACCACGCGGTCAGCAGTGTGCTCGACGCGCTGGACCGGCTGGAGGTCCGGGGTCGCGACTCGGCGGGGGTCAGCGTCTGGGTGCACCTCGACGACGCCGACCGGGCGGTGATGGGACCTGCCGCGAACCGAGCCGACCCCCTGTTGCGCAACGCCTCCGCGGTGCGCACTGCGACCGGGGCTTGCTTCGTGCACAAGCACGCGGCCATCGTGGGCAAGCTCGGGGACAACGGCCGTCACCTGCGTGGTTCCCTCGTCGAGGACGTCGACCTGCACCGACTGCTGGCCCTGCCCTCGGCGTCGGTCGTGGTGCTCGGGCACACCCGGTGGGCGAGCGTGGGGCGCACCAGCGAGGTCAACGCCCACCCGGTGGACAGCCGCGACGCCGTGGGCGCAGCGACAGGGCCGTACTCGATCGCGGTGCTCAACGGCGACGTCGACAACTACGTTGTGCTGCAGGAGCGTTGCGGCTACCACCCGCACCCGTCCGCGGTCACCACCGACGCGAAGCTGATCCCGATGCTGCTGTCCAGCCGGCTGGGTCCGGACAGGCCGGCGGCCGACGCCTTCTGCACGGCCCTCGCGCAGTGCGAGGGGTCGATGGCCATCGCCGCGCAAAGCGAGGATGCGCCCGAGGATGTCCTGCTGGGAGTGAAGGGCAGCGGGCAGTCACTCTATGTCGGTGCGGGAGCGAGTGGCTACGTGGTGGCGAGCGAGGCCTACGGACTGGTCGGCGCCACCCGCCGCTTCGTCCGGGTCGACGGGCAGCGGTGGGACGGAGCGGACGAGGCTGGCACCGTGCTCCGGTTGTCTCGCGCTGACGGGCTGGGTGGGCTCGACGGTCTGCAGCGCTGGGACGGCGACGGCAGGCCCAGGCCGCTCATCCGCCAGGAGATGCGTGAGGCCGAGGTGACCACGCGCGATCTCGCGCTCGGGAACTACGAGCATTACCTCGAGAAGGAGATTCACGAGGCAGCGTCGTCGTTCCGCAAGACGCTGCGCGGGCGGATTCACACCGTGCAGGAGCAGCCCGCGGTGTCGCTGCCGGAGTCCACACTGCCCGAGGGGCTGCGCGCCCAGCTGCGCGACGGGTCGGTCCGCGAGGTGGTCCTGGTCGGCCAGGGCACCGCCGCGGTGGCCTGTCAGGGCATCGCCGGCCTGCTCCGGTCGCTGGTCGGGGACGGGCTGGCGGTCTCGACCCACCCCGCCACCGAGTTCTCCGCGTGGCACCTGCGTCGTGACATGGCCGCCACCTGGGTGATCGCGGTCAGCCAGTCCGGATCGACCACCGACACCAACCGCGCGGTGGACCTCGCCCGTGAGCGCGGCGCCACGGTGGTGGCGATCGTCAACCGGCGCGACAGTGATCTCGCCGAGAAGAGTGACGGGATCCTCTACACCTCCGACGGGCGCGACGTGGAGCTGTCGGTGGCCTCGACCAAGGCGTTCTACGCCCAGGTCGCTGCTGGCTGCCTGCTCGGCGCGGGCATCGCCAAGGAGATCGGCCGGCTCACGCCAGACCGGGAGGGTTCGCTGCTGCGCGCGCTGCAGCGAGTGCCTGCACAGTTGACGGCGCTGCACGCCACCGGAGACCGGATCGCCGCGATCGCCGCAGCGGTGGCGACGCGCTACCCGTACTGGGCTGCCGTCGGCTCCGGGCCCAACCGGGTCGCCGCAGCCGAGATCCGGATCAAGGCATCGGAGCTGTGCTACAAGACCATCTCGGCCGACGCCGTGGAGGACAAGAAGCACATCGACCTGTCCGCCGAGGCGCTGGTCCTCGTGTGCGTCGCGGGGGCGCCGCCACAGCAGATCTCCGACCTCGTCAAGGAGGTCGAGATCCTGCACGCGCACCGCAACCGAGCCGTGGTGGTGTGCGACGAGGGTACCGAGCACCTGTGGCCCACCGAAGACGTCATCACCGTCCCTGTGGCGCACCCGGAGCTCGCGTGGATCCTCACCACGGCGGCCGGGCACCTGTTCTCCTATCACGCCGCGCGGGCGATCGACGCCAGCGCAGCCGACGTGCGCAGCGCGCTCACCGCACTCGAGGCGGCCATCGACCGCAATCCCGCCGCCACCCCGCCCCGGGTGCCCCGCCAGGTGCTGGTGCTCGTGCACCAGGCGCTGGCGGCGGCCGTCCGCGGCGACGTGCGGGGCGTGCTGAGCAGCCAGACCGCGCTGGCCCTGGCCTCGATCGCGCTCGTGCCCGCGCCCGGCAGCCCCGAGACGACGACCGACCCCGGGCTCGGCGACCCGGTGTCCGACGCCCGCGCGGCGCTCACGGCGGCCATCGACGAGCTGGCCAGGCCGATCGACACGGTGAAACACCAGGCCAAGACGGTGACCGTGGGGACCTCCCGCGGCGACTCCGACCTCTACGACAACGAGCTGGTGCAGTCGCTGCAGGCGACCGGCAGCGACCCGGCCGGGCTGACCTTCCCGGTGCTGAACGTGCTGCGCGCGCACGCTCGAGTGATCACCCAGGTCACCGGTGTGACTCGCTACCGGCTGCGTGAGGGCAGTGACGGCCAGCAGCTGCAGGTGCAGCGCAAGACTGGTTCAGCAGCGGCTCTGGTCAGCCGGGCCGAGACCGGCGCCCCGTTGACCGGCTCCAAGCAGCGGGTCGTGGACCTGCGAGTCCCCCGGTTGGTCCGGGGCAGGCTCGACCAGCGGATCGTGCTCGTGGTGCCCGAGCAGTTCGACGGCGAGGTGACGGCGCTCTCGGTCCTGCACGTGGAGCTGCGCCAGCCGTGCCCGCCCGCTGACCTTCGCGCGGCGATGGACTCGGTGGGCGACCGCACCGCGGAGATCATCGCGGCGGTGACCGAGACCGTCCCCGCGTTCACCCCGGACGACCTCCTGGCGCTGCCCACCGCGGCGATCCTGCTCGATCCGGTGGAGAGTGTTGCCGAGGCGCTCGCCCGGCAGGCCGCCCAGAGCCGTCCTGACCGCGCCCAGCCCGGGTCCGTGGCGAACGTGACCCGGTGACGGTGACCCGGTGACGGTGGCACCAGACCTGAACGCACTGGCCGGGAACGCACCCCGGCTGGGCAGCAGCGCCGACCCGGCTGGTGCGGCGTATCGCCGCAACACTGCGGCGCACACCGCCCTGGTGGGTGAGCTCGCCGGACACCTGGCCGCGGCGCGGCTCGGCGGGCCCGAGCAGTCGCGGCAGCGCCACGTCGAGCGCGGCAAGCTGCTCCCCCGCGACCGGGTCGACTCCCTGCTCGACCCCGGTTCCCCGTTCCTCGAGCTCTCGCCGCTGGCCGCACACGGCCTCCACGACGGCCAGGCGCCGGCCGCGGGGATCATCACCGGCATCGGCCGGGTCTCCGGCCGCGAGTGCGTCGTGGTGGCCAACGACGCCACCGTCAAGGGTGGCACCTACTTTCCGGTCACGGTGAAGAAGCACCTGCGTGCCCAGGAGGTGGCGCTGCACAACCACCTGCCCTGCGTCTACCTGGTCGACTCCGGCGGCGCCTTTCTGCCCCTGCAGGACGAGGTGTTCCCCGACCGCGAGCACTTCGGCCGGATCTTCTACCACCAGGCCACCATGTCCGCCCGCGGAATCCCGCAGATCGCCGCGGTCCTCGGCTCGTGCACCGCGGGCGGCGCCTACGTCCCCGCGATGAGCGACGAGGCCGTGATCGTCCGGAACCAGGGCACGATCTTCCTCGGCGGCCCGCCGCTGGTGAAGGCCGCCACTGGAGCGGAGGTCTCTGCCGAAGAGCTTGGCGGCGGGGACCTGCACGCCCGCACCTCCGGGGTCGCCGACCACCTCGCTGAGGACGACGCGCACGCGCTGCAGATCGTCCGGTCCATCGTGTCCAGCCTCGGCCCGCGGGAGCCGCGGCCGTGGGAGGTGGCGCCGACCGTCGAGCCCGCGGTCGACCCCGGCGAGCTGTACGGCGTGGTCCCGACGGACTCGCGGACCCCCTACGACGTGCGCGAGGTGATTGCGCGGGCCGTCGACGGGAGCCGGTTCCACGAGTTCAAGCGCGAGTACGGGGCCACGCTGGTCACCGGGTTCGCCCGGATCCACGGCCACCCGGTCGGCATCGTCGCGAACAACGGGATCCTGTTCAGCGAGTCGGCGCTGAAGGGCGCGCACTTCATCCAGCTCTGTGACCAGCGTCGGGTCCCCCTGGTGTACCTGCAGAACGTCTCCGGGTTCATGGTCGGTCGGCAGTACGAGGCCGGCGGCATCGCCAAGCACGGCGCGAAGATGGTGACCGCGACGGCCTGCGCGCGGGTGCCGAAGTTCACCGTCGTCATCGGTGGCTCGTTCGGAGCGGGCAACTACTCGATGTGCGGGCGGGCCTACTCCCCCCGCTTCCTGTGGATGTGGCCGAACGCCCGGATCTCGGTGATGGGTGGCGAGCAGGCCGCCGAGGTGCTCGCCGCGGTGCGCCGCGAGCAGTACCAGGCCCGCGGGCAGGAGTGGCCGGCCGAGGACGAGGCGGAGTTCACCGCGCTGATCCGCGCCCAGTACGAGGCGCAGGGCAACCCGTACTACTCCACCGCCCGGCTGTGGGACGACGGCGTGATCGACCCGGCCGACACCCGCACCGTACTGGGGCTGGGACTCTCGGTCGCGGCGAACGCACCGCCGGCCGGGTCCGACGACCCGGCCGGCGGCCGTGGCGCGCGCTATGGCGTCTTCCGGATGTAGCGCCGGTTCTGCCCAGATGTTCGACTCGGTCCTGATCGCCAACCGCGGGGAGATCGCGGTCCGGATCATCCGCACCCTGCGGGCGCTGGGTATCCGGTCCGTCGCGGTGCACAGCGACGTCGACGCCGGCGCGCGGCACGTCCGCGAGGCCGACGAGGCGGTCCGCATCGGCCCCGCCGTCGCCGCGGAAAGCTACCTGTCGACGCGGCGCCTCCTCGACGCGGCGCTGCGCACCGGCGCGCAGGCCGTGCACCCCGGCTACGGATTCCTCGCCGAGAACGCGGCGTTCGCGCGTGCCTGCGCCGAGGCCGGCCTGGTGTTCGTCGGGCCGCCGGTCGCGGCCATCGAGGCGATGGGCGACAAGATCCGGGCCAAGCGGACGGTCACCGCCGCGGGCGTGCCCGTGGTGCCCGGGCGCAGCGAGCCGGGCCGGTCCGACGAGGACCTGGTCGCGGCCGCCGGCGAGGTCGGCTACCCGGTGCTGCTCAAACCCGCCGCCGGCGGTGGGGGCAAGGGCATGCGCCGCGTCACCGACCCGGGCCGGATGCGCGCGGCGATCACGAGTGCCCGGCGCGAGGCCCGCGGTGCCTTCGGTGACGACACCCTGCTCGTCGAGCGGCTCGTCGCCGACCCGCGGCACATCGAGATCCAGGTCCTGGCCGACGCCCACGGCACCGTGGTGCACCTCGGGGAGCGGGAGTGCAGCCTGCAGCGCCGGCACCAGAAGATCGTCGAGGAGGCGCCGTCCCCGCTGCTGGCGGACGCCGAGGACGGAGCGGCCGTTCGGCAGCGGATGGGCCGGGCCGCGGTCGAGATCGCCCGGGCCGTCGGCTACACCGGCGCCGGCACGGTCGAGTTCCTCGTCCCCGCAGCGACACCGGACCAGTTCTTCTTCCTGGAGATGAACACCCGACTGCAGGTGGAGCACCCAGTCACCGAGCTCGTCTGCACCCTCGGCGAGTACCGGGGCATCGACCTGGTGGAGCTGCAGCTCCGCGTCGCCGCGGGCGAACCGCTGCCCTTCGCGCAGGACGACGTGCACCTGCGCGGGCACGCCGTGCAGGCTCGGATCTACGCCGAGACCGTGTCACTGCGAGAGGGGTTCCTGCCCGCCGGAGGACGGGTGCTCGCGCTCGGCGAACCCGGAGGGGCCGGCGTGCGGATCGACTCCGGGCTGGCCGTCGGCACCGAGATCGGCGGCGACTACGACCCGATGCTCGCCAAGGTGATCGCCTGGGGACCGGACCGGCCCACTGCGCTGCGCCGCCTCGACCGCGCGCTGGCCCGCACCACGGTGCTGGGCGTGCCCACCACCACCGCGTTCCTGCGTGCCCTGCTGCGCCAGGAGGACGTGGTGGCCGGCCGGCTGGACACCGGCCTGGTGGAGCGCCACCTCGACGAGCTGGTCGACTCGGTGGTACCCAACGCGGTGCTGGCCGCGGCCGCTCTGGAGCGGCTGCTCGCCCTGGAGCCGACCGGGCCGGTGGTCGACCCGTGGGAGATCCCGTCGGGTTGGCGGATCGGCGAGCCCGCGCAGACCCGCTGGCGCTTCGAGGCCGCCGGGCAGCCCCCCGTCGACGTCCGGATCCGCGGCCGCGCGGCCGCCGCCGAGGTGGCCGTCGGGGACGGCGACCCGGTGCCCGCCGCGGTTCGCGCCTGCGGGCCCGATCGGGCGCTCCCGCTGCTCGAGGTGACCTACGACGGCCGTACCCAGCGCTACGCCTATGCCCGCGCTGGTGCGGTGTGCTGGCTCGGGCACGGGGGACACGCCGTCGCGCTCACCGAGTCCGGACCGCTGGCCGCCGCCCGCAGCGAGCGCTCCGGCGGGGCCGACGGCGTGGTGCGCAGCCCGATGCCCGGCACCGTGCTCGACATCTCGGTTGCGGAGGGCAGCATGGTGAGGGCAGGAACACCGCTACTCGTCGTCGAGGCGATGAAGATGGAACACGCGATCACCGCGCCGGTCGACGGTGTGGTCACCGAGCTGCACGTGGGCACTGGACAGCAGGTCGCCGTCGACGAGGTCCTGGTCACCGTCGCGGCACCGGCCCACCCACACCAGGAGTGAGCCATGCTCGACCACCGCCTTCCCGAGGAGTACGAGGAGCTGCGCAAGACTGTCGAGGAGTTCGCGCACCAGGAGGTCGCGCCGGTTATCGGCGGGTTCTACCAGCGCGAGGAGTTCCCCTACGGCCTGGTCGCGACAATGGGGTCGATGGGGCTGTTCGGGCTGCCGTTCCCCGAGGAGTTCGGCGGCATGGGGGGCGACTACCTCGCCCTGTGCCTGGTGCTCGAAGAGCTGGCCAGGGTCGACTCCTCGGTCGCGGTCACCCTGGAGGCGGGAGTCTCGCTCGGCGCGATGCCGATCTTCCGGTTCGGTACCGACGAGCAGAAGCAGCAGTGGCTGCCCCCGCTGTGCACCGGTGAGAAGCTGGCGTCCTTCGGTCTCACCGAACCCGGCGGTGGCAGCGACGCCGGCGCCACCCGCACCACCGCGACGCTCGACGGCCGCCACTGGGTGATCAACGGCTCCAAGGCGTTCATCACCAACGCCGGTACCCACATCACCTCGCTGGTCACCGTCACCGCGGTGACCGGGCGACGCGACGACGGCCGCAAGGACATCTCCACGATCCTGGTGCCGGCCGGGACGCCAGGGTTCGCCGTCGCCCCCAAATACTCGAAGGTGGGCTGGAACGCCTCGGACACCCGGGAGCTGTCGTTCACCGACTGCCGGGTGCCGGAGGCGAACCTGCTCGGCGAGCTCGGCCGTGGTTACGCCCAGTTCCTGCGGATCCTCGACGAGGGGCGCGTCGCGTTCGCCGCGATGGGCGTCGGGCTGGCGCAGGGCTGCGTCGACGAGTGCCTGCGCTACACCCGCGAGCGGGAGGCGTTCGGCCACGCCATCGGGCACCACCAGGCGATCCAGTTCAAGCTCGCTGACATGGAGACCCGGACGCATACCGCGCGGCTGGCCTACTACCACGCCGCGAGCAAGATGCTGCGCAGCGAGCCGTTCACCAAGGAGGCCGCCATCGCGAAGCTGGTGTCCTCGGGCGCCGCGATGGACAACGCCCGCGACGCCACCCAGATCTTCGGCGGGTACGGCTTCATGAACGAGTTCCCGGTCGGGCGCTTCTACCGCGACGCCAAGATCCTCGAGATCGGCGAGGGCACCTCCGAGGTGCAGCGCATGGTCATCGCCCGCGAGCTCGGTGTTGGCGCTTGACCCCGCGTCAGCGTCGGTGCCGCTCGTGAACTCGACACCAGCGGCGTCTGCCCGCCCGGAAAGGCCGCCGGCGTCGAGTTCGTGGACCCCGGCCTCCGGGCGCGCGCACGCCGGCGCGTCGGGTCGGTGGCGGCGTGGGCAGGTCCGCGGCCCCGTCACGCAGCACCGGCTTGAGGTGGGCCACGGTTGCAGGAAGGATGACGACCATGAGCGGGGAGACGGTCTTCACTGTGTCCGACACGATTGCTACGGCGGCACAGCAAATCGGGCTGGCCGCTGCAGGGTTCAAAGAGCGCCAGCACTTGCAGGAGTGGGTGATTGCGCACCCGGAGGTCCTCGGAGCGGACGTCAAGATCGTGGCCTTCGAGTTCGGGCGGTGGGCGGCGAGCAGCGGGGCGCTGGAACGAGACCGCCTCGACGTCCTGGCCCTCGACAGTGCGGGACACCTAATCGTGGTTGAGCTCAAGCGTGACAAGGCCCCGGACGCCGTCGAGATGCAGGCCCTCAAGTATGCGGCGCTGGTGTCACGCTTCACTCGCGACGATCTGGCCAAAGTGCATGCGGACTACCTGACCCGCCGGCGCGGGGAAGTCGTCGACTCCGAGACCGCGGAATCCGAGCTGGAGGAGTGGGCCGAGATCACCGAGGAGTCGCTGCGTCAACCCAGGCTCGTGCTCCTGGCTACCGAGTTCCCGAAGACCGTGACGGCGACGGTGGTCTTCTTGCACCAGCAGCTCGGCCTCGACGTGCGGCTGCTCGCCTTCCACGCGTACCGCACCGCGAACGATGTGCTGCTGACCGTTTCCCAGCACTACCCCCCACCGGGGGTGGAGGAGTTCGTCCTGTCGCCGGAGATCAACGAGGCTCGCCAGCAGCGCAGCGAGAAACAGACACGGCAGCGCGAGATCAGCACGGTCGCGCGTCTGATCGAAGCCGGTGCCCTGGAGCCGGGCGCGACGCTGGAGTTCCGTGCACCCAGCGCAGAGCTGCAGACCGACATCGAGCCGTGGTTGAACGAGCAGCCATCCCGTCGAACGGCGACCTGGCTGGACGACTCCTCCGCGCCGCTCCAGTGGGCGTTCGATAGGTCGACTCACACGCCAACCGGCCTTGCTCAAATCATCCTCGGTGAAACCGTTGGCAAGAAGACGTCAGTTCAGGGCCGCTGTACTGGATCACCGCGGAGGGCCGCACCCTTGTCGACCTTGCTCGGGAGATGCCTGCGGGGGTCGAGGTGCCACCCCAGGAGCACCTCAAAAAGCTCAGCCCTACCCTGAAACCGGTCTACGAGGCGCTGGACAGCGCACTCCACGAGCTGGGGCCAGACGTCACCCAACGGTCTCGCGTTGGATGCCTCAAGTACTTCGCCCAGCGGAAGCTGTGCGATCTGCTCATCCATTCCAACCACCTCAGCGTGTACGTCCATGGCCTGGACGCAAGCAAGGCCGATAACTCGGGGCTCGTTGTCGGCGGCACCGATCGGTACGTCCACGCCCAGATCCGGACGATCGACGAGGTCAGCAAGCTGATCGACCTGGTGCGCCCCGTATATGAGAAGCAGGCAGTGTGACGCGAGACGCCCACGGGGCGACACCACTGTCCAGGTCGTCACAGCCGCTGTTGGAAGAGGCAGGCTCAAACGGGGATCAGGTCCGCGCACGATTGCGGGAGCCTCGCCGTTGCCCCCGAGTACTCGAAGGTGGGCTGAACGCCGCGGACACCCTGGGAGCTGTCGTCCACCGACTGCCCGAACGCCGCCAGGAGCTTCCGGCTTCACCGGGCCCTAAGCTCGCCCCCGACGTCACCGCGGGAGGAACTGTGCCGACCCTGTTCAGCCGGATCATCGACGGCGAGATCCCGGGACGCTTCGTGTGGACCGACGAGCAGTGTGTCGCGTTCCTCAGCATCTCGCCGCTACGCCTCGGCCATGCCCTGGTGGTCCCGCGACAGGAGATCGACCAGTGGACCGACGCCGCAGACGACGTGCTCACCCACCTCGCGCTGGTCGCCAAGCAGATCGGCGCGGCGCAGAAGACCGCATTCCAAGCGCCCCGCGCCGGTGTGGTCGTCGCTGGATTCGAGGTGCCACACCTGCACGTGCACGTCTTCCCGTCCTGGGGGATCGACGACTTCGACTTCGGCCGGGCCGACAGCGAACCCGACCCGGTGGAGATGGACCGCGCGCAGGAGAAGCTGCGCAGGGCACTGCGCGAGGCCGGGCGCGGCGAGCGCGTGCCTGACTAAATCAGCGAGTGCGCTGGATCAACGAGCGCCAGCGGCACCGTATCGGGCGCGTCGGCGCATGCTATGGCCCGGCGCCCACCCCTGGGGGTGCTCGCTCATGGGTCGGGCAGTTCGAACAGCTCGGCGAGGACGTCCTCGCAGCGGCCGTGGCGCTGCCACACCGCGCGGGACTCCGAGGGCAACTCGGTGGGAAGGATCAGCCGGTCATCGTTCGTCCGGTGGCGCATGGCCAGGGTCTGGTCCTCCCCGGCGATCGCGACGCTGTCGGTCCAGACCGGGCCGACGCGGACGGCAACCATGGCTTCCAGCTGGCTGTGGGGGTCGCAGATCACGTCGTGGCGCCAACCGTTGCCCGCGGACAGCCGCCGGAGCAGCGGTGTTGCGGGGTAGCTGGAGTCGCTCACCGGGCACCGCCCCGGTGCCGGCCCCGGCGGGGAGCGCGCCGGTGTCGGCCCGGCCCACCGCGAGGCACAGTGTCCGCTGCGGCGTCGCAGCCCTGGCAGTCCGGGCCGGGCGGGCAGACCAACGCCGCAGCCGTCACCCGGCGCCCGCAGAGTGCGGCGTACTGGCCCCTGCCCGCGATCAGCCCGGCGGTGTAGGCGGCGTCGGCGATGCGGTGCGTCCGGCTGTCCGTCGCGCTGGTGACGGGAATCGTCCGGGGCGCGGTTGGGGCGTTCACCACGCGCTCACCCCACGGCGAGGGCAGCGGCGAGCGTCGCGCTGCGCGGAGCGCCGAATGGCGAGCAGCACCACCGCGGCGAGCGCGATCAGGTAGGCGGGTACGACAAGGGCAAGAGCCACATTGGCGAGCACGTTCATTCCGCCAACCTGGTCCCGCTTTCGTGGCGTGGGTTGCCAGGCTTGGCAACATCGCCCGACCGGAGGAAGGTCTAGACCGGTAGCCCAGCCCGGTAGGCCATCTTCCGCAGCTCCCGACCGGCCGGGGAGTCGCGAGGCGTGCGGGCGACCAATTCGGCCACCATGTCCCGGGTGAACGGGTGGCGATACACCCGGGCCGGGAAGAGCTCCTCGGCACGGCGCAACGCCCACACAGCGTCCTCGCGGCGGCCCCGCAGCCGGGCCAGGACCCGTCCGTAGTCGCCCCAGTAGGCGGCCTGGCGGGCAACCGAGGGCAACAACTCGGGCCGCACCCCCTCCGCGATGGTGGCCGCCTGGGCGTGGTCGCCGCATTCCAGCGCGACGCTCATTTGCCACACCCCGACGTTGGTCGGCCCGAACCCCAGCCCGTAGGCGCGGCCCTCCCCGGTGCGCGCGGCCAGCTCGGCCGCGTACTCCAGTGGGGCGCCTACATCCGCAGGCCGGCGGTCCGCCGCGGCCACCAGCGACCGGGACAGCGCCAGCATGCCCTCCAGCTGCTCGGCCTGCCCGGTGGTTGTCGGCACCCTCACCGAGTCGAGCACGGCTTGCGCGAGGTCGAGCTCTCCGGCCGCCAGCAGCCCGTTCGCGGAGCCGAACGCGGCCATGCCGAGCATGTCCGGATCGCCGTTGCTCTCGGCGGCCTGCCGCCCGAGCAGGGCGGCATGACCACGTAGGTCAGCAGGAGCGCCCACGTCGTGCAGGAAAGCGTGGGAACCTTGCACGTGCAGCAACACCGCGAGGCCGAGCAGCTCGGCGACCTCGCGGCCGGTGGCGATAGTAGTGTGCAGGTCGCGGACCAAACCTGGTAGGTCACGGCCCGCCTGGTCGTGCCTGCAGAGACGTTGTGCGGTGATCAGCGCGTTGACCCGGGTCCGCAACGTCTCCACCGGGACAACCTCCCCGCCGGGTACGTCGTGGCTGACCGCGATCAGTGCACGGCGCACCGCCTTGACGGCCGGGTCGGTGTCTCCGTCGGCGAGTGCGAGCACCGGTAGTGTGGTCAGCTCCGAGGGCGCGATCTCGAGCGCGTCGGCCAGGGCGACGATCAGCGACCGCTGGTTCAGGGCGCGCTGTCCCTTCTCCAGACGGCACAGATAGGACCTGCTGATCCCAGCTCGCTCGGCGACCACCCGCTGCGACTTCTGGCGCGCGTTGCGGACCTGGCGCACCCGTCGGCCGATCGTCCGGGCTTCCTCGGCGTCCACTGCGCATCACCTCTATGCGGCACCGTAGCGAGGAGCGCGGTGGGAGAATCGGTGGCGGCCGTCAGCAGGTGGTGTCAGCCCAGTGGGCGGAACGAGCGCAGCCGCAGGCTGTTCGTGACCACGAACACGCTGGAGAACGCCATCGCGGCACCGGCGATCATCGGGTTCAGCAGCCCCGCAGCGGCCAGTGGCAGCGCAGCCAGGTTGTAGGCGAAAGCCCAGAACAGGTTGCCCTTGATGGTGCGCAGCGTGCGGCGGGAGAGCCGGATCGCGTCCGCGGCGACCCGCAGGTCACCCCGCGCCAGGGTGAGGTCGCTGGCCTCGATGGCAACGTCTGTGCCGGTGCCCATCGCCAGCCCGAGGTCGGCCTGCGCCAGCGCGGCAGCGTCGTTCACCCCGTCACCGACCATCGCGACGACCCGGCCCTGCCGCTGCAGCCGCCGCACCTCCTCGACCTTGCCCTCCGGCAGCACCCCGGCGACGACGTCGTCGATCCCGACCTCGGCCGCCACCGCCCGGGCCACCGTGTCGTTGTCGCCGGTGAGCAGCATCGGGCGCAGGCCCAGCTCGCGCAGCGCCGCCACCGCGGACGCACTGGTCAGCTTCACGGTGTCCGCGACGGCGAGCAGCCCGCGGGCCTGCCCGTCCCAGGCGACCGCGACAACCGTCCGCCCGCCTTGCTCTAAGCGCGCCGACGCATTACGCAGCGCCGGAGGCAGGGGCACGGAGCACTGCCCGGCGAGCCACCCGGGACGGCCGACGAGCACTGCGCGGCCGTCGACCTCGCCGGCCACGCCGAGCCCCTGGGTGGCGGTGAACCCGGCGACCGGCGGCAGCCCATCCGGCGCCCCGGCGACGATCGCGCGGGCGATCGGGTGCTCGGAGCCGTCCTCCACCGCAGCGGCGAGCCGGAGCACCTGATCGGTGTCCTCGCCGTCGGCGGCCACCACGTCGACCAGGGTCATCGCGCCGGTGGTGACGGTCCCGGTCTTGTCCAGCAGCACGGTATCGACCCGGCGGGTGGACTCCAGCACCTCCGGACCCTTGATCAGGATGCCGAGCTGCGCACCGCGTCCGGTGCCCACCAGCAGCGCCGTCGGCGTGGCCAGCCCGAGCGCGCAGGGGCAGGCGATGATCAGCACCGCGACGGCGGCGGTGAACGCCAGCGCCACCGGGGCGCCGGTGGCGAGCCAGAAGCCGAGGGTCACGACCGCGATCCCGATCACGATCGGCACGAACACCGCGGAGATCCGGTCGGCGAGGCGCTGCACGGCGGCCTTGCCGCTCTGCGCGTCCTCCACCAGCTGCGCCATCTGGGCCAGCCGGGTGTCGGCACCGACCCGGGTGGCCCGCACGGTCAGCCGCCCACCGGAGTTCACCGTGCCACCGGTGACCAGCGAGCCCGGCGTCACCTCCACCGGCACTGACTCGCCGGTGAGCATGCTCTCGTCCACCGCGGAGGAGCCCTCGACGACCTCGCCGTCGGTGGCGACCTTCTCCCCCGGGCGCACCAGGAACCGCTCGCCCACCGCGAGCTCGTCGGTGGGGATGCGCACCTCGGTGACACCGGCGGGGCCGTCCCGCAGCACCGCGACGTCGCGCGCCCCCAGCTCCAGCAACGCGCGCAGCGCTGCCCCGGCGCGACGCTTGGACCGCGCCTCGAAGTATCGCCCAGCGAGCAGGAAGGTGGTGACTCCGGCCGCCACCTCGAGGTAGATCTGCGAGTCCCCGGCCATCCGGGCGATCGTCAGGCTGAACTCGTGGCTCGTGCCGGGCAGGCCGGCGGTCCCGAGGAAGAGCGCGTAGAGCGACCAGCCGAAGGCGGCGAGCACACCCATCGAGATGAGAGTGTCCATGGTGGCCGCGCCGTGGCGAAGGTTCGCCCAGGTGGCGCAGTGGAACGGCAGCGCTCCCCAGACCACGACCGGTGCGGCGAGCACCAGCGAGAGCCACTGCCAGTAGGTGAACTGCAGCGGCGGCACCATCGCCATCGCGACCACCGGTACGGACAACGCCACCGACACCAGCAGCCGGTTGCGCAGCGGTCGGGTCTCGTCGGCCTCACCGGCCCTGTCTCCCGCAGCTCCTGCCGTGGGGCCTCCGGCAGCGGGTTCTCCTGCACGGGGCGCGGGCAGCTCGGCGGTGTAGCCGGTCTCGGCGATGGTGGCGACCAGGTCCTCGGGGCGCACTCCCTCGCCGTAACTGACCCGGGCCTTCTCGGTGGCGTAGTTGACGCTGGCGCTCACCCCGTCCATCCGGTTGAGCTTCTTCTCGATCCGGGCCGCGCACGATGCGCAGGTCATGCCGCCGATCCCCAGCTCCACCTGCTGAGCGGAGACCGCCGATCGGGTGGTGGTGCTCATGTCGCTCCTCCTGCGCTCAGCCCGCCATCTCGTAGCCGGCTTCGTCAACGGCTGCGCGCACCGCGGCGTCGTTCACGGGCTGCTCACTGCTCACGCTGACCCGGCCGCTGTCCAGGTCCACGTCCACGCCGGTCACACCCTCGATGCCGCTGACCTCCTTGGTCACCGCGTCGACGCAGTGCTGGCAGGTCATCCCGGTCACCGTGTACTCGGTGGTGCTCGCCATCAATACTCCTCACGACAGGTTGGTGCTGCTCAGGACCTGACCAGGCGGGCGATCGCGTCGGAGGCTTCCTTGACCTTGGTCCCGGCCTCCGCGCCCCCCTGGGCGGCCGCGTCGACGACACAGGTGGACATGTGCTCCTCGAGCAGAGCCAGCGCGAAGGATTGCAGTGCCTTGGTCGCAGCCGAGACCTGGGTCAGCACGTCGATGCAGTACTTGTCCTCCTCAACCATGCGTTGCAGACCACGGACCTGACCCTCGATGCGGCGCAACCTCATCAGGTACGCCTCACGCTGGGTGCTGTAGCTGGCCATCGACGTCGTCTCCTCCGGTACTCGTGCTGACACTATACCCCCCTAGTGTACCTCGTAGCCTTCACCCAAGGCCGGGGCCGGGCGAGCGTCGGTGCGAGCAGTCCGTAGTCACGGACGTGGACCTGCCCACAGGCCGCCACGGCAACGGCCATCAGTTGCTTAGGGTCGAGGCAGCCCGATTCCGCGTTACTCAGGCGCCCCAACAGCCGAAAACAGCATCGCTTCCGCCCGCTCAGGGGAGGAAGTCGGGGAGGACTGAGGGAGGACTGCGGGTCGTCCGGCCGAGTGGGTGGTGAGGCGGTGACGATTCGTGACAGGCTGCACTGATCATGTCGAGGCGGGAGGGACGGGTTGTGGCCGAGCCGAATGATGCGCTGCGCCGGGCGCGGGAGAACGCCGAGTCACCGCATGCCAGTGGTGACTGCCTGTCGCGCCAGGAACTGGCCGAGTTGGTCAACGACTGGCTGTTCGAGCACACCGAGAACCACCAGGTCTCAAATTGGAGACAAACTATATCGGCAAACTGGAGCAGGGCAGGATCCACTGGCCACAGGACCTAATCCGGCGGGCAGGGTTCCGGGCGGTACTGGGGGTGGCCACCGACGCGGAGCTGGGTTTCCGGCGTCCGAGGCGCAGCCGCACTAGGGTGAGGGGCGTGGATCGTCAGCACTTCATCCGAGCCGGCCTAGGAGTTGGTGCTGCGGCGGTGGCTGGCCCGGCGGCACTGCTGGAGCTGCTCGCGCCCACCCAACCCGCCCGGATTCCGTCCGTGGTGAGCATGGACCACATCACCCAGGTGCGCGGCCATCGACGAGGCGTTCAAGAGCTGGGACGCCCGCTACGGCGGCGGGCTGATGCGTGAGGCCGTGACGGCGCAGCTGCGCTACTGCGCTGAGCTGCTGGGCGCCCGCTGCCCCGGGCCGCTCCGCGGCGAGCTGCTCACCGGGGTGGGCTCGTTCGCCGAAACCGCTGGCTATATGGCGTATGACGACTTCGCCTACAACGACGCGGAGCGAGCCTACCGCTTCGCCCTGGCCTGTGCCGAGGAAGCCGGGGACTGGCACCTGCGCGCCCAGGTGTTGTGCTCGATGGCCGAGCAAGTCTCCTGGTGCGGTGATCCGGACACCCGAGGCGTTCAGCCACGCCCGGCCCACCGAGGACCCACCGTGGATGGCCTCCTACACCGAGTCCCGCCACCTCGGCTTCAGCGGGAGCGTGCTGTGGGAGCTGGGCATGCACGGCCAGTACATCGGTGAGACCCGCCACCGGTTGACCACCTCCGTCACCACCCGCCCCGACGGCCGCGACCGCACCGACGCCCAACTCCACCACGCCAGCCTGATCATGGTCACCGGAGACCCCCTCGAAGCCGTCGCCCTCGGTACCCAGGCCCTGGACTGGGCGGGTCCCCCACGCTCCGGCCGCATCACCCACTACCTGCGCACCTGAACCGCCTCGCCGAACCCCACGCCAACCTCCCGGAAGTACCGATCTCCGCGCCCGCCTCCGCATCACCCTCGCCACCGCCTAATGGGAGCTACCGGGGTTGAGTAGGGCAAGCTCCGGTGCCGGTAGCCGCCAGTGGGTGAGCACTCGCGTCGCCAGGAGTTGGTGAGTCCTAGCGCCAGACCGTGCCCCCGCCGGTGGTCGAGAGAGGTGTTAACTACAGCCTTGCCATTTTGATCATGGTTTCCGTTCGTGGGACAGATCGGGTCCGACCGTCGTGTCTATGACGTCGGTTGCGGTAGAGCCGGTCGCGGTTGGCGGATGCGCTAATCGATGGCGGCCGTCGAGCGACGAGGGGAGCCGGAGCGGGGAAGCATGGCGACGGCGACGACGGCCAGGGCGATCGCTACCGCGAGGTAGGCCAGGGCCGACGGACGGCTCCAGATCACCTGGCCGCTGTATCGAGCCACCACGGCGAGGGCGGTGACCCCGAAGGTGAGCAGGCCGATGGCGGCAATCCGCCCGGTTATCCGATCGCCGGTTTGGATGACGGCGGCGGCCAGCAGCGCGACGCTGATCAGGGTGACACCGATCATCCGCGCGGTGAGCGGGGTCAGCGCCCACGGCCACAGTGACGTCCCGAACGATGGCGCCACGAACAACGCCAGACCCTCCAGGGTGAGCACGATCGCGAGCCCACCGAGGGCTCCCCGCGCCCACTGGGGCGGTGGAGCGGTCCGCGGTGGATCACCCCCGGGTTCCTGGCGTTGCCGCCGGAAGCCGAGCACGAACGCGGGGGCCGTGACGATGTAGATCACCAACCAGATCCAGGCCATCGCCCGAGCCGCCGCGCCGCCGCTGAACAGGTGGAACTTGTCCAGGTGGAGCAACGTGGTGACCAGCACGAGCGGGACGAACACGAAGGCCGGCACCACCACCACCGCGCGGGCCGGTGCCCACCACGGCTGCCGGAGAGCCAGTACCGCCATGACGGCCAAGGCGAGGTAGAACAGGCCGATGAACGCTGCGGAGGCGGGCACCGCGATGGTCCAGGCGAAGAAGTCTGCGGTCCGTTCGGCCAGCGGTATCAGCAGGATCGCCGCGCCGGCCGACACGCTCATGGTGGCCGCGCCCAGCCGCCACATGAATCTTGTCGTCGGCTGGATCGACGCGGTGCTGGTGTTGGTCCTGGTGTTGGTCATTGTCAGCCCCCTTCAGTGGGCAGCCGCGAGCGCGGCGATGATGCCGGCGCGGTTGGTGATCGTGAGCTTGCGATAGGCGCTGCCGAGGTGGGTCTCGACGGTCTTGGTGGTGACGAACAGGGCCTGGGCGATGTCGCGGTTGGTCAACCCGTCGGCGGCCAGCTGGGCCACCCGGCGTTCACTCGGGGTCAACGCGTCGACACCGGTACGCACGAAGGTGCGCGGGCGGGCACCGGTGGCGGCGAGCTCACTGCGGGCCTGGTCGACGAGGGCGTCGGCACCGCACCGGTGCGCTAGTTCCATCCCGCGCTGCAACGCCTCACGGGCCGCCACGCGCTGGTTAGCTCGACGCAGCGCAGCGCCAAGGTCCACCACCGCCCGGGCCAGCTCGAGCCGGGCCGGGATGCCCTCCAGCACCGCGGTCGCCTCGCGCAGCGTCGGCACCGATCCGTCGACGAGTCCGCGGACCCGCAACGCGACCCCAAGGGCGCGAGGACAGTCATAACGCCGGGCGGAGGTGACCGCGTCCGCGACGAGCCGGCGCGCTTCCTCCACCCGGCCGAGCCGGTACGACGCCAGTGCCGCGTGCGCGCGCCACGGGACCAGCCCGGGGTGGAGCATGCCCCGGCGGTCGAGCCGGCGGCCACACGCGGCGAAGTCGTCCAACGCCTCTGCCACCCTGCCCTGGGCCAGCCGCAGCCGACCGCGGGCATCGAGCAGGAAGGCCAGCGTCGGTGCGACACCACTGTCGCGCAGCGACGTGTCAGCCTCGTCGTACCGGCCACGTTCGACCAGGGTGATCACCAGCCAGGCCTGGGTGTAGCGGCGGGCGACCAGCACCGCGTGCTCGGCGGCGAGCTCGTCGGCCAACCGCGCGTCGGCCTCCGCCTCGACGAGCATGCCCTGCAGGTAACGTGCCTGCGCCCGCAGCACGCTGGCGGACGCGAAGTCGGCGATCGAGCCGCGCTGGCGGGCACTGGCGATGGCGGCGTCACACCCGGCCAGCACGGGCTCGAGACGGTCGACCGCGATGAGGACCATGGTGGCGGGCAGCAGGACGCCTGCGTCGGGCACTTCCCGCGCCAGGGTGCGGGCCAACGCTTCCTCGGCGAGTTCGGTCGCCCGCGTCGCGGCGTCCGGGTCTTGCAGGGCGTCCAGCGCCATGTCGGCGAGCAGGGTGGCACCGGCGCGGCTCGTTCGAGGTGCAGTCGCCTGGAGTTCGAGTGCCCGTTGCGCGGCCAGTGCCCGCCGGGTGGGATCACGGCGAGCCAGCCCCACCACCTCGGCCTCCAGCTCCAGCCGCAGCTCCGGATTCCTCTCCCCGAGTGCGGTGATGGCGTCTTCGAGCACGCTCAGCGCGCGGCCGTAGTCGAGCGTGACCCGCAGCGAGCGAGCCATCTCAAGCGCAACCTGAGCCCGCACCGACGCGTCGGAAGTCGCCGCGAAAGCCTCCTCCAGCAACGCCAGCCCGTCGGAGTAGGAGATCCGGATCGTCGCCGCGCCGAGCTCGAAGAGCACCTCCGGTCGCGTCCGCGCCTCGGGCGGTTCGTCGAGCGCACGCCGCAGGTAACTGACCGCGGCCTGCGGGGCGCCCTTGGCCAGTGCGGTCCGCGCCGCGACACGGAGCTGATCCACGACCCAGGGGTCGCCCAACGTCTCCGTGGTCAGCAGATGCGCCGCGACGAGCTCCGGCGCGGCGCTCTCCGCGGCGAGCAGCCCGGCGGCGCGGCGGTGCCCGCGGTGGCGCTCAGGTGCCAGCATCCGCTCTGCGATCGCCTCCTCGATCAGCGGGTGTGCGAAGGCCAGCGGTCGGCCCGGGGCAAGGAGCTGGGCGGTGCTCAGCGCCTCGGCGGCCTCGGCGGCAACCACCGGATCGAGGTCGGCCAGGGCGGCGACGTGACGCAGCTGCGCATCCCGGCCCAACACTGCTACCGCCCGCGCCACCGCCCCCGCCTGGGGTGGCAGCTGACGCAGCCGGGGCAGGACGAACGTCGCCACGATCGCCGGGGCCCGCTCGGAGATGGCGGCGACCCCGGCGGTATCCGGCGGAACACCAGAGGACGCGACGGCGCGCACGAGAGCATCGAGCAGCAGCGGATTCCCGCCGCTGGCCTCATAGCAGGCGGCGCAGAAGCTGTCCTCGGCGTTCTCGCCGAGCGTCGTGCGCACCAGGGCATCAGAGCTCCGCCGGCCCAGCGGCTGCGGGTGCAGCACAACGGTCACCGGCTCGTCCCGCAACGCCTCGACCAGCGAGGTGTCGGCCATCGGATCCGGCGGCCGGGACGCGATCACCAACCCGACCTGGAGATCGGCGATCCGCCGGCCCAGGTACGCCAGTGCTTGTAGCGACGGTGCGTCGGACCAATGCGCGTCATCGACCACCAGCAGCAACGGCCGCTGCTCGGCAAGGTTCGCGATCAGCCAGTACAGGCCGTGCAAGCTCGCCAACGAGGCGGTCTCGGTGCCGGTGTCCAGGCGCTCCAAGGTGATGACGGGGGTGGCCAACCGGGCCGCCCCGGACAGCAGCACATCCCGCTCGGCCGGCGCCACCGCGGCGAGCGCCGGCTCGAACAGGCTACGGACCACGCCGAAGGTGAACTCACGTTCCAGCTCACTGGCCCGCGCAGCCAGCACCCGCAGACCGGCCACACCAGCGCGTTCCCGGGCCTCGTCGAGCAGCCGGGTCTTCCCGATCCCGGCAGGTCCCTCGATCCACACCACACCACCGCCACCGGCGGCCACCGCGTTCACCCGAGCCGCGACGGCTGCCACCTCCGTGTCGCGCTCCAGCAACATGGGGTTTCGTCCTCGTCCTCGTCCCCGGCGTCGGACCCTCGGTGATGGGTGCTCCTGGGCTAAGAATGCCACGCCGACCAGGGATCCGAACCGGACGTCACGGACCCACCGCGAGGTGCCTCGCCAAGCGCATCGGCGGCCTCGAGGCCGCCGCCGGGACGCGCCGGGACCAGGACGGAGTTGCCCGATCACGCTCATCAGTCTCCCCTTCCCGGATCCAGACGAGCCCAGAGTGCGGGCGAGGCCACGGCGTCGCCTCAGGGCCAGACCCCGAGGTTTTGCCGCTGTACGGGGCTGCGGACCGTGTGCACTCCCTGGCGGCGTCGACGGCGAGCGGCAGTCGGACCTGCGTGCCGGCCGATGCCAAACCTCGGGGTCCGGCCCTGAGGCGAGCGCACGGCACGAACGACTTGGCTACCTCCAGGCATACCAGCGAGGACTCCAGGGAGGTTGTCGTGCCCACGACAACGACGCAGTCCATAGACTCTGCCCGAGACGACATCACTGGTCGAGACGCCACTCACCCCCCCACGGCCACAGCGTCGAGCACCACGAATCTGCTGTCGCGGGCCAGCCACGGCGACCCGGCTGCCTGGGAAGAGATCGTGCGCCGGTACAACAAGCTCGTCTTCTCGAAGGTGCGCTCGTTCCGGCTACAGGACGCCGATGCTCATGACGCGGTTCAGGCGACGTGGCTGCGGCTAACCGAGAACTGGCACAGGGTGCAATATCCGGAGCACCTTGGTGGATGGCTGGCCGCCGTTGCCAGCCGTGAATGCCTGCGCATCCTCTACCAGGCCAAGCGCTCCCCGGCCCTTACCGACCCCGTGGCAGAAGACATCGCCGACCCATCCTCAAGCCCCGAGCAACAAGTCATGGACGCTTGCACAACGCAGGTGGTACGGAACCTCGTTGCCGAGCTACCACCTCGCCGGCAGACCCTCCTACGGGCACTGTTCACCGACAACCCCCGCCCTTACACCGAGGTTGCCCACATCACCGGGCTCCCCATCGGCAGCATTGGGCCGACGCGCGCGCGAGCCCTGGAGCAGCTCCGGCGAACGGTCGATGAGCGTGGGCTCCTGCAGGCCGTTTGACTACGATGAAGTGCTGCCCCACGGGCGGACGTAGACCAGCCAGCCCCACTCCGACACTTCATGGCGGAAGCCTTCTAACTACTCAGTGCCGCTTCGTCGTGGTCGTCTCCGTACCACTTCCCTCCATCGAGAAAAAGCAGGACCGTCTGCCCTGGCTAAACATCGCCTCCACAGCGGGGTACGAGGATATCGACAAGGTCGAGCAAGGTGCCGACAACCAAGCAGTCAAGGTGACCTTCAAGCGCAAGCCAGATACGTCAACGCCCGAAGCGACGAGGAGCCAGGCGGCACCGGTGGCGGACGGCAGTGCGAGCGGCGTGCCGACTCAATGCAAACCTCCGGGTCCGGCCCTGAGGCGAGCGCGCGAAGCGCACGGTTTTCTCGCTCTACGCCACGACCATCAGGGAGGCTGCCGTGGTCATGACCACTAGACAGTACATGCACCAAGATGCTGCGCGAGACGGCGATGTGGATCGAAACCTGACTGTTACCGGAGGTGCCCGGTGAGCATCCCCCTGGTCATCGCAGAAGCAGCCCACGCCGCAGCCGGCCCGGCCCGCGCCGTCTCCGACGCCGCCGCCGTCACCGCCGGTGTGGAAGCCGCCCTCGCCGCCGACCGCCGCTCCTGGGCCCGATGGCTACGTACCCGGCTGGACGAGCTGCCCAGCACGGCCAGCAGCGAGCGCGAACTCGTCGCGGCGCTCGCCGAGGAGCTCTCCGCCGCCGCCGACGACATCGACCACGGAGCCGGTCAGGAGTCCCCCCATGCCTGAAGCCCACACCTACCAGGTCGAACTGCACCGGGACCCTCGGCCAGTCCCCGTATCCGGGCACTGCGTCCGCTGCGGCGGGGTCACCTGGCACCACCAGGCTCACGACATCTGCGGCCAGTGCGGGCGCAGCGTCCAGCACCAAGCACCGGAGGTCCGGCTGCTGCGGAGATCAGTATGACCGTCAATCCATCTACAGTCACGATCTACAGGGGGCATCATGCTGGACCAACCATCCGCGCTAGTCGGCCGTGACAAGGAGCTCGAAGCGCTGGAGCGGGCCATGTGCGACGCCCGCCGGCAGCGAGGTCGTGCGATCTTCCTGATTGGCGAAGATGGGATCGGCAAGTCACGGCTGGCTCTGGAGTCCGCGAACCGGGCCCTTGCCAGCGGAATGCGCGTGCTACGTGGGCGCGGAAGCGCAACTGGTCCGAAAGTTTCGTTCCGGCCGCTCACCGAAGCGCTGCTGCACCTGTTCCGCACAGACGAGCCGCCAGGAGACAATCAGATCGGTCCGTACCGGGGCGTGCTGAGTCGACTGATTCCCGACTGCAGCCACGGCGAGCCTGACGACAACACCACTTCCCCCGTCCTGCTTGCCGAGGCAGTCCTGCGGCTCACGGCGGAAGCAGGTTGCGGTCCCGGCTGCCTGATCGTCCTCGAGGATCTGCAGGACGCCGACCCCGAGACGCTGGCTGCGGTGGAGTACTTAGCCGACAATCTCGAACGGCAGCCTACGGTCCTGCTCGCGACTGCGCGTACCGACCCGATCGGCGCATGGGAACTCGCCCGTACCGTTGCCCGGCGCGGGAGTGGCACACTCCTCGAGCTGGACCGGCTTGATCGCAATGAGGTGCACGCGCTTGTCGCCTTGTACGTGAGGGCAGAGCCTGGCGAGATCCCAGATCAGGTGGTCGACCGACTGTCGGAGGATAGCTCCGGCAACCCCTTCGTGGTCGAGGAACTCCTGCGTGGCATGATCAATGATGGACTACTGGTCGCGGACGCCCAGGGTTGGCGGCTGGTTGACGGGACCCGTACCGAGGTGCCCCGCAACCTGGTGCTCAGCATTGCTCGGCGCGCCGACCGGCTAGGGCGCCAGGGAAGGAGACTGTTATCAGTCGCCGCCGTGCTGGGTCGTCGGTTCCCGCTGTCGGTGGTTCAGGCGGTCATCGGTGTCGACGATGGCGACCTGCTCAGTCACTTGCGGGCCGGAGTCACCGCAGGCCTCGTGACCGCCGATGAGCCGGTCCCGGACTGGTACGCGTTTCGGCATCCGCTGACCGCGGAGGCGCTGCTGTGCCAGTTGACGCCTGCCGATCGAGCATCGCTCGCCTGGCAGGCCGCCGATGCGGTGCAGCTTCTCCATCCCGGACTGCCCGGTGATTGGTGCCAGTTGGCCGCGGCGCTGCTGCGGGATGCCGGCGACAGGTCGGGCGCGGCCCGCTTGCTTGCCGAGGCTGGGGGCCGAGCATTTCGGGCCGGCATGGCCAGTTCGGCGGCGGCCTTGCTGGACCAGGCTTGGGAGTCGTTGACCGGGACGGAAGAGACGAGCC
>DASQWR010000001.1:0-11893 GCA_035640155.1 Pseudonocardiaceae bacterium | reverse complement strand
CTGGACGCCCACAACGTTCGACGTTCGTTCCGCCGGGTCGTGAAGGCAGCGGGGCTCGACGCCATCGACTGGACACCTCGCGAGATGCGGCACAGCTTCGTATCGTTGCTATCGGCGTCCGGGGTCCCACTCGAGCACATCTCACGCCTAGTCGGGCACAGCGGCACGGCGGTCACGGAGGCGGTCTACCGCCAGCAGCTCCGGCCAGTGCTGGAGGAGGCTGCGACCGCGATGGACGGGATCTTTCCAACACGGGATGCTCGATAGTCACGCAGATAGTCGCTCGGTGGGTCCCGGATATTGCGTCAAGATCGACCCGCAAGCCTGCGACCTGGGTGGAGCTGAGGGGATTCGAACCCCTGACCCCTTGACTGCCAGTCAAGTGCGCTACCAGCTGCGCCACAGCCCCTCGCGATCACCATGGTCACTCCACGGTGCGCCATGCAACCGTACACGAGCCCGGTCAGCGCCCGTCGCACCGGGCGTGCCGGCTCAGCCTCCGCCGGCATTCAGCGCGTCGTCGAGCCAGTCGCGGTCCCCGAGATCCGCGACCTCGCCGTTCACCAGCACGGTTGGCGTGCCCAGACCCTGCGGGCCGGAGACGTCGCACGCCGACAGCCACCCAAGCCACCCCGACCTTGCTCCGGCCGGCACTACCGGGGGTGCTTGCCGTCGGGGTGCTGGCCGTCGGAGTGCTGGCCTGCGCGACCCGAGCGGCCTGCGCTGCCTGCTGCCGGCGCTTGCGTTCAGCCCGTTCGGCACCGCCCACGTCGACCTCCTCCTCATCGGCAGGTTCCCCGGCACCTGGTCCGGTCACCACGAGAGGCGAGGCTACCCATGACAAGGCTGTCCTGAGCCTGGGTGGACGGTGCATCCTCGGTATCGAGGGCGGACGAGGAGGTGCACCGTGGCCGACAGCAGCGAGATCGGGCACCAGCACCAGGACATCTCCGGGGGCTGGCTGCGGCCGGCGGTGTTCGGGGCGATGGACGGGTTGGTCACGAACATCGCGCTGGTCGCCGGTGTCGGCGGCGGGGGCGGGGATGCCGACGTCATCGTGCTCTCCGGGATGGCCGGGCTGGTCGCGGGCGCCTTCTCGATGGCGCTGGGCGAGTACGCCTCGGTGGAGACACAGAACGACGCGGTGCGGGCGGAGGTCCGGGTCGAGCGCGACGAGCTGCGCCGGCACCCGGAGGCGGAGCGGACCGAGCTGGCGAGGTCTTTCGTCGCGATGGGCCTCACCCGCGAGACGGCGCAGCGGGTGGCCGACGAGGTGCACGCCGACCCGAAACTGGCGGTGAAGGTGCACGTGACGCAGGAGCTCGGCGTCGACCCGGAGGAGCAGCCCTCCCCATGGATCGCGGGTGCCTCGTCGTTCCTGTGCTTCGCGGTCGGTGCGTTGGTGCCGCTGCTGCCGTTCCTGCTCGGGTTCACCTCGCTGCTGCTCGGGATGGGCGCCGGGGCGATCGGGCTGATCGTTGCCGGGGCGCTCGCCGCCCGGTTCACCACCCGGCCGTGGTGGCTGGGCGGGCTGCGCCAGCTCGGGTTCGGGGCGATCGCCGCCATCGCCACCTACCTCGTCGGCACGCTGATCGGCATGAGCGTGAGCTAGGCCCGGATTAGGCTTCCGGCGGTCGCCCCGCAACCCGCTGGCCGGTGGGCAGCTCGGGCCCCTCGTCCAGGCGCCCGCCCTCCGCGGCGATCTGCTCCGCAGTGTGCTCGTCGCGTCCCGGCAGCGTCTCCGGCGCCCGCAACCACACCAGCGCTGCGACCACGGCGACGCCACCGGTGAGGGCGAACGCGGCCGAGTAGCTGAGCTGGTCGGCGAGCACCCCGGTGGCCAGCGGGCCGAGGATCGCGCCGATGTCGGCCGCCATCTGGAAACCGGCCAGCACCGGACCACCCCGGCCGTTGGACCCGATCACATCGGCCACCGCGGCACCCTGCGGGGGGTTGATCATACCGGTGCCCAGCCCCGAGATCAGCGACGCGGCCAGGAACATCGGCACGCTGGTGGTGAAGCCCAGCCAGATCGTGGTGCCACCGGCCACCAGCAGCCCGAGCACCATCGGGGGCCGCCGGCCGACCGAGTCGGCGATGCGGCCGGCGAGCATGAGCGTCGCGACGTTTCCGGCGGCGAACACCGACAGCGCGACGCCGATCAGCGCCGCCTCCTGGTCCAGCGCCTCGGTGACGAACAGCGGCACCAGCGAGAGGCGCACGCCGAACACGGCCCACCCGTTGGCGAAGCTGGACACCAGCGCAGCGCGGTAGGTGCGGTTGCGCAGCGCGTCACGGACGCTCATCGGCGCGACGTCACTCACCGCCTCGGGCGCGGCCAGGGTCGAGCGCCGCAGGGCGAGCCAGCCGACGGCCGCCGCGAGGAACAGCGCCCCCCCGTACACCAGGAATGGTGCTCGCAGCGAGAACCCGATCAGGCCGCCCCCGACCAGCGGGCCGGTGACGCTGCCCAGCAGGAAGCTGGTGGCCCACAGCCCGGTGGAGCGCCCGCGCAGCGCGGGCGGCGTCATCCGCACCAGCAGGGCGAGCGCGGAGACGGTGAACATCGTCGACCCGATACCGCCCAATGACCGGAACACCAGCAGCTGCCAGTAGGTGCCGGCGAATGCGCACGCCACGGTGCTCACTCCCACGACGGAGATGCCGCTCACGTAGACCCACCGCTCACCCAGCCGGGTGGTCAGCCGACCGCTCGCCGGGGCAAAAACCAACCGGGTGAGACCGAACGCGCTGACCACGGCCGAGACCGCGAAGACGCTGACGTCGAAGCTGCGGGCGAAGGTGGGCAGCGCCGGGCCGAGGATGCCGAAGCCGATCGCGATGACGAAGCTGACCGCGACCAGCACCCACACCTCGCGCGGCAGCCGGGGGCTGCTCGCCGGTTCCGGACCGGATCGACGGGTTATCCTTAGCACAGCTAAGAATAACCGCCGCAGGTGACGGCTCGGTGAGCACATGGCGACAGGTCATCGCGCGGCGGCGCTGCTTCTTTAGACTTCGCTCTGTTGCACCGCTGACTTGGAGTGATGGCGTGACCGCTGATGGGTTCGTTCCTGCGGAGGCGGCCTCGTGAGCGCCGACTCGCTCCCCGCCGAGCTGCGCCGCGCGCTCGTGCGGCTGGCCCGCACCCCGCGGCTGCTGGTGGCCTGCGACTACGACGGCACCCTCGCTCCGATCGTCGAGGACCCCGACCAGGCGTTGCCCCGACCCGAGTCGGTGACGGCGCTGCGCGCACTCGCCTCGCTGGCCGCCACCACCGTCGCGGTGATCTCCGGCCGGGCGCTGCGTGACCTGGCCGCGCTCTCCCGGCTGCCCTCCGAGGTGCACCTGGTCGGCAGCCACGGCTCGGAGTTCGACGAGGGCTTCGTGCATGCCCTCGAGCCGGCCCAGCGGGCCCTGCACGAGGAGCTGCACACCGAACTGGAGCGCCTGGTGGTGGACGCCAAGGGGGTGAGCATCGAGGCCAAGCCGGCGAGCATCGCGGTGCACGTCCGCCGGGCAGAGCCGGAGACCGGCGAGCGGGTGCTCTCGGCGGTGCGCGCGGGTCCATGCACCTGGGACAGGGTGCAGGTCACCGAGGGCAAGTCGGTGATCGAGCTAGCTGTGGTGCAGACCGACAAGGGCCAGGCGCTGGACCTGCTACGTCACCAGGTCGGGGCTTCCGCCGTGGTGTTCCTGGGCGATGACGTCACCGACGAGAAGGCCTTCGCGCGGCTGACCGGGCCCGATGTCGGCGTCAAGATCGGTGCCGGCGAGACGCTGGCGGACTATCGGGTGCAGTCCCCCGAAGACATCACGACGACGCTCGCGCTGCTCGCCGAGGAGCGACGCGGCTGGCTGCACGGCGAGGCGGCGGTACCGATCTGACGGAGTCCCCCACGCAAGTCCCAGCAAGTGCCCCAGGCAGTCCCCGGGCTGAGCCGCCCCCCTGTGGCGCCACGACCGGGCAGCGCATCGCCGCCGGCGCGGTCGTCGGCCTCACGCTTGGTACGCGATGGGCACGCCGTCTCACTGCCGTCCCACACTTCCGGAGGACTTCGAGGTGCAGCACGGGTTACAGTGATAACGACAATGATTTCCATGACCTCCAGGAAGGGGTGCGTGATGGCCTTCCGCATCCCCCACCGGAGCGCGATCGGTGTCGCCGTGCGCCGGACCGCACTGCTGGTCACCACAGTGCTGGCCCTCGCGGGGCCCGCCCTCGCCGGCTGCGGCTCGGCCGGTTCCGGCGCCGGCCGGGGCAGCGGGGACGCCGCGCTCTCCGTGGTCGCGTCGACCGACGTCTGGGGCAGCGTGGTCGAGACCGTCGCCGGCGACACCGTCGAGGTCATCACGCTCGTCGACGATCCGTCCGCGGACCCGCACTCCTACGAGAGCACCCCGGCGGACACCGCCGCGGTGACCGACGCCGACCTCGTGGTGGTCAACGGCGGTGGCTACGACGAGTTCATGGCGGAGATCCTCGGGACCCTCGACGCCAAGCGCACGGTGAACGCCTTCGAGCTCGCCGAGGGGGGAGGCGACGATGCACACGCTCATGAGGGCGCCGACGAGCATGTCTGGTACGAGCTGCCCGCGGTCGAGGCCGTCGCGGCGCAGGTGGCCGAGGAGCTGGGCAGCCTGCTTCCCGAACGCGCCGACACCTTCACCGCCAACGCCGCCGCCTTCCGCGAGGACATCGACGCCATCGCGGCGCAGCTGTCGGCCATCGGCCAGGCGAACCCCGGGGCACGGGTGGCACTGACCGAACCCATCGCCAGCTACCTCGTCGAGGATGCCGGACTCACCGATGTCACCCCGGCCGAGTTCCTCGAAGCCGTCGAGGAGGAGACCGATCCACCGGCCGCTGCGGTGGCGGCCACCCGGCAGCTGCTGTCCGGCAACCAGGTGAGCGCGCTGATCTACAACCCGCAGACCGAGACCCCGGTCACCCAGCAGGTCCGGTCCGACGCGGAGGCCGCCGGCGTGCCCGTGGTGGAGATGACCGAGACCCTGCCGGCGGGCACGGAGTACGTGAGCTGGATGACCGAGCAGGTCGAGGCCTTGTCCTCCGCCCTGGACGGGCGAGCGTGATCGACGTGATCACCACGAACGCCGGGGCTCGGACCCGGCTGCCAGCAGGGACGCCCGCCGGCGCCGCGCCGGATCGGGTGCGGCCGCCGGCAGTGCGGCTGCGCGCCGCCGGGCTCGCCTACGGAAACCGCACCCTGTGGGACGGGCTGAACCTCGACGTCGCGCCAGGGGAGTTCCTCGCGGTGCTCGGGCCGAACGGGTCGGGCAAGACCAGCCTGCTTCGCGTACTGCTCGGGCTGCAGCCGCTCACCGCGGGAACGGTGGAGCTGGCCGGGCGGCCCGCCCGGCGCGGCAGCCGCACCGTCGGCTACATCCCCCAGCAACGCGCCCTGGACCCCACCCTGACCCTGCGCGGCCGCGACCTGGTCGGGTTCGGCCTGGACGGGCACCGGTGGGGTTTCGGGCGGGCATCCGGGCAGCGCCGCGCCCGGGTGCACGAGGCGCTGGAGGAGGTCGGTGCCACGGGCTACGCCGACGCGCCCGTCGGCCGGCTCTCCGGGGGGGAGCAGCAGCGGCTGCGGGTGGCCCAGGCCCTGGTCGGGGATCCCGACGTGCTGCTCTGCGACGAGCCGCTGCTGTCCCTGGACCTCGGGCAGCAGCGGGTGGTCAGCGAGCTGATAGACGCCCGCCGCCGCACCGCGGACACCACCGTCCTCCTCGTCACCCACGAGATCAACCCGGTGCTGCCGCTGGTGGACCGGGTGCTCTACCTGGTCGACGGGCGGCACCGCATCGGGACCCCGGGCGAGGTGCTGACCTCCGCGGTGCTCTCCGAGCTCTACGGCACCGAGGTCGACGTGCTGCGGGTGCGCGACCGGCTGCTGGTCGTGGGCGTGGACGAGGCCCATCACGGAGGCGCCTGATGCCTCCAGCAGAGATCATCGACCGGATCTTCACGTTCGAGGGCACCGGCGAGCTCCTCGGCTACGGCTTCGTGCAGTCGTCGTTGGTCGCCGGCGCGCTGCTGGCCCTGGTCGCCGGCGCGCTCGGGCCGCTGGTGGTGGCCCGCCGGGTGTCCTTCGCGGTGCACGGCACCAGCGAGCTCACCTTCACCGGCGCCGCCGCAGCGCTGCTGGTCAGCGCCTCGTGGGTGAGCGCGGGCGCGCTGATCGGCGCGGTCACCGCCGCGCTCGTGTTCGGGCTGCTCGGGCTGCGCGAGCGGGAGCGCGACTCGGTGATCGGCGCGGTGCTCGCCTTCGGGCTGGGCCTGGGGGGCCTGTTCCTGTGGCTGTACCCGGGCCGCTCGTCCAACCAGCTGTCCCTGCTGTTCGGCCAGATCGTGGCGATCGGACGGGACGACGTGGGGCTGCTCGCCGCGGCCGTGCTGGCCGTGCTGGTGGCTCTCGCACTGGTCTGGCGGCCGTTGCTCTTCGCGAGCATGGATCCGGAGGTTGCCCTGGCGCGGGGCGTGCCGGTGCGCGCCGTGTCGGTGGTGTTCGCCTGCCTGGTGGGGGTCGCCACCGGGTTGGCCGTGCCCACGGTCGGGGCACTGCTGGTGCTGGCGCTGCTCATCACCCCCGCCGCCGCGGCGGCGCAGCTGACCGCGAGCCCGGTGACGGCGATGCTGCTGGCGACCGTGTTCGCCGAGGTCGCGGTGATCGGGGGGATCATCCTCTCGCTGGCGCCCGGCGCGCCGATCAGCGCCTACGTCACCGCGATCATCTTCGCGATCTACCTGTGCTCGCGGTGGGTCGGCGCGGCCCGGCGCAGCTCCACCACCCGCAGCGCCAACCTCTAACAGATCCACCACCCGTGGAGCCAACCTCTCGATGTCGACATCGCGCCCCCTCGGCAACATCTCGACAAGAATGATCGCTGTCTCGCGGCGGTACGGCCCGCTCGCCGGGCCACACCGCCGCGAGACGACGATCATTGCTCCCGAGGGCAGGGTGGATGTCCATGATGACTGCGTGCGAGAGGATCCTCGGGAAGAAAGTGATGCACATGGTGGCCCGGGCGGACCACGCCGCGGTTGCCCGCACGCTGGGCCGGGTCGCGCAGATCGGGCCTTACTTCGCGCTGGACGTCCCGGCAACCGGATCCGTCCCGCTGGCGCATCTCTACGCGCCGGAGGGTTCGCCGGCGCTCGCCGCGATGGTCGAGGACCACGGGAGCCGGCTGCGCACCGGTGAGCGGCGGGTGGCCGGGTCGATCCTGTTCCAGGGGCTCGCGGCGCGGCTGTGGTCACCCGTGATCGGGTGCGCCGGCGAGGGGCTGCTCCTCGACCTGGATCCCGCCATCGCCCGCTGGTGGCGGCGGCCGGAGGGCCCGATCGGGCTGCACGTCCCGGACCCGGGTGGGTGGCAGCTCCCCGACCCGGCGCGTTCCGCGCAGCTGGTGGCCGACGCGGTGCTCGAGCGCCACCTGCGGCCGCTGGTGCACGCGCTGCGGCGGGTGGTGCGGGTCGCCGAGGGGCTGCTCTGGGGCAACGTCGCCTCCGCCCTGATGGGTGCCGTGCTGGTGACCGAGCTCAGCGGCCGCGACGGGGACGGCGCCACCCGCGCGCTGGCTCACGCGCTGCTGGACCTGCCGGCCCTGCGCGGCACCGGCACGTTCGGGGCCGATGCGGAGTTCCGGCGAGCCGGCTGCTGCTTGTACTACCGGGTCCACCAGGGTGCGTTGTGCGGCGACTGCGGCCTGCGCGCCGTCCCCACCCGCTCCTGACCCGCAGCTGCGGACCGCCACACAGCCGCTGATCGTGCCAGGATGTCCCGCACGCAACCGGTGGGTACCGCGAGCTGGGCTCCAGGCGGATCATGGGATGCTCCACCGGTGACTTCGTCTCCAGACCGTCGTGGCGTCCGGGTGGGCGTCCCCAGGGAGTCGCGGGACGGTGAGCGGCGCGTCTCGCTGGTTCCCGCCGTCGTCGAGAAGCTGACCAAGCGAGGGCTGCAGGTCGTCGTCGAACCCGGCGCCGGGGTCGGCGCGCTGATGCCCGATGAGCTGTTCGTCGAGGCCGGGGCGGCGGTCGGCGATCCGTGGAAGGCCGACGTCGTGCTCAAGGTGGCGCCGCCCACGACCGAGGAGATCGGCCGGTTGCGCCGCGGCACCACGCTGATCGGGTTCCTGGCACCGCTGTCCGACCCGAAGACCATCGACGCGCTGCGCTCGGCAGGCGTGACCGGGTTCGCCATGGAGTCCATCCCCCGGATCTCTCGCGCGCAGTCGATGGACGCGCTGTCCTCGCAGGCGAACGTGGCCGGCTACAAGGCGGTGCTGCTGGCCGCCGAGCGCTCCACCCGGTTCTTCCCGATGCTCACCACCGCCGCCGGCACGGTGAAACCGGCGAGCGCGCTGGTGCTCGGTGTCGGCGTGGCCGGCCTGCAGGCGCTCGCCACCGCCAAGCGCCTCGGCGCCCGGACCACCGGCTACGACGTCCGGCCCGACGTGGCCGACCAGGTGCGCTCCCTCGGCGCGAAGTGGCTCGACCTGGGCATCGAGGCGGCCGGCGAGGGCGGCTACGCCCGCGAGCTGTCCCAGGACGAGCGGGCCGAGCAGCAGCAGCGGCTGACCGACGCGACCAGCGGGTTCGACATCGTGATCACCACCGCGCTGGTGCCGGGTCGCAAGGCGCCGACGCTGGTCACCGCGGAGGCCGTGCGGGGGATGCGACCGGGCAGCGTGGTCGTCGACCTCGCCGGGGAGACCGGCGGGAACTGCGAGCTCACCGAGCCGGGCGAGATCGTGGTCCGGCACGACGTCACGATCGCCTCGCCGCTGAACCTGCCGGCCTCGATGCCCGAGCACGCCAGCGAGCTGTACGCGCGCAACGTGTCGGGGCTGCTGGAGCTGATGCTGGACGGCGAGGGCCGGCTGGCACCGGACTTCTCCGACGAGGTGCTGGCCAAGAGCTGCGTGAGCGGGCGGCCGGCGGGAGGCGAGAACTGATGTTCCTGTCCAACCTGGCAATCCTCGTGCTGGCCGGTTTCGTCGGCTTCGCGGTGATCTCCAAGGTGCCCAACACGCTGCACACCCCGCTGATGTCGGGCACCAACGCCATCCACGGCATCGTGCTGCTCGGGGCGATCGTGGTGCTGGGCCTGGAGGCCGACCCTTCCGTGCTGGACCGGATACTGCTGGTCATCGCGATCGCGTTCGGCACGATCAACGTGGTCGGTGGCTTCCTGGTGACCGACCGGATGCTCGGCATGTTCAAGGGCAAGCAGCCGGCCGGGGCCCCGACTGCCGGGTCCCAGCCTGCCGGATCACCGCCCGCAGAGTCTCAGTCGAAGGGGACCGAGCAACGATGACCGCTCTCGTCTCGATCCTCTACGTCCTCGCCTTCGCGCTGTTCATCTACGGCCTGATGGGCCTGACCGGTCCGCGGACCGCGGTCCGCGGCAACCTCATCGCGGCAGTCGGGATGGGCATCGCGGTGGTGGCCACCCTGCTCATCCCCGGAATCAGCAACTGGGTGCTGATCGCGCTCGGCGTGGTCATCGGCACGCTGCTCGGGGTACCGGCGGCGCGCCAGGTGAAGATGACCGCGATGCCGCAGATGGTGGCGCTGTTCAACGGCGTCGGCGGCGGGGCGGTGGCGCTGATCGCCTGGGTGGAGTTCCGCGGCGGCGACGGGTACGAGGGCCAGCCGGCCTACTTCGTGGTGGCCTCGCTGTTCTCCGCGATCATCGGGTCGATCTCGTTCTGGGGCTCGCTGGTGGCCTTCGGCAAGCTGCAGGAGATCATTCCCAGCAGGTCGATCGGGCTGGGTCGGCTCCAGGTTCCGCTCAACGCGCTGCTCGCGCTGGGTGCGCTCGCCGCTGCGGTGGCGATCGGGCTCGGCGCCACCGGGGAGATCTGGATCATCGGGGTGCTCGTGCTGGCCGCGGCGCTGGGCCTGATGGTGGTGCTGCCGATCGGCGGCGCCGACATGCCGGTGGTGATCTCGCTGCTGAACGCGTTCACCGGACTGGCCGCAGCCGCAACCGGCCTCGCGCTGGACAACACCGCGATGATCGTCGCCGGCATGATCGTCGGTGCCTCGGGGTCGATCCTCACCAACCTGATGGCGAACGCGATGAACCGGTCCATCCCGGCGATCGTGGCCGGTGGCTTCGGCGGCAGCGGTACCGCGGTCGGCGGGGGCGAGGCCGGCGACCGGACCGTCAACCAGACCAGCGCGGCGGACGCCGCGATCCAGATGGCCTACGCCGACCAGGTTGTGGTGGTGCCCGGGTACGGGATGGCCGTGGCGCAGGCCCAGCACGCGGTCAAGGACATGGCCAAGCAGCTGGAGGCCAAGGGGGTCGAGGTCAAGTACGCCATCCACCCGGTGGCCGGCCGGATGCCGGGCCACATGAACGTGCTGCTCGCCGAGGCCGACGTGCCCTACGACCAGCTCAAGGAGATGGACGACATCAACGGCGAGTTCGCCCGCACCGACGTCACGCTGGTGATCGGGGCCAACGACGTCACCAACCCGGCCGCGCGCACCGACCCGGGCTCACCGATCCACGGCATGCCGATCCTCAACGTGGACGAGAGCAAGCGGGTCATCGTGCTCAAGCGCTCGATGAGCAGCGGTTTCGCCGGCGTCGACAACCCGCTGTTCTACGACGAGAAGACCTCGATGCTGTTCGGCGACGCCAAGTCCTCGGTAGTCGATGTCACCGAGGAGCTCAAGGCGCTGTGACGGGTCTGGCGTGCGGGCAGCCTCAACTTCCGTAGTGGTACCGGCACGCGGCGATGCGGATCTCATCCTCGCTGATCGTGTAGACGAGTCGATGCTCGTCGGTGACGCGGCGTGACCAGTAGCCGTGGAACCCGTGCTTGAGGGGTTCGGGTTTGCCGATCCCCTTGTTGCCGTGGCGGTGCACATCCGTGATCAGCGTGTTGATCCGCTTGAGAACCTTGCGGTCCTGGCTCTGCCACCAGACGTAGTCATCCCAGGCGCTGTCATCCCAGACCAGCTTCATTCAGCGAGGTCTCGCTTGATGCCTCCGCCATGCTCGAGTCGATCGATCGATGCCAGCAGCCGACGCGCGTTCTCGGGGCTCTTGAGCAGGTAAGCGGTCTCCTTCAAGGACTCATAGTCATCGAGCGCAACCATGACCACCGGATCATGGCCCGCTCGGGTGATCACAACCTCCTCGCGGTCGTCGACAACCGCGTCGAGTGTCTCGGCGTACTTCGCGCGCGACTCGGAATATGTCATGATCTTCATCGCCCACCTCCTCTCATACGTACAGAAAATTGTACGACACGGGTGGCAGAGGGGCAAGCAAGAGCTGGCGAGGACCGCCATGGTCCTCGCGGCGTGAACGGATGGGAGCGCAGTCTGCAGCAAGAACGCGAGCACAGCGGGTACGCTATGACCCGTGCCGCGCTATGAGTTCCGCTGCCGGGAGTGCCTGACGACCTTCGAGGTCAGCAGACCGATGAGCGTGTCCCGCGAGCCTGCTGCCTGCCCGGTCGGGCACGAGGACACCGTCCGGCTGCTCTCGACGATCGCGTTGTCCGGGGCCAGCTCGGGCAGCTCCGGGCGCAGTGCTCCCCCCGCACCCAGCGGCGGCTGCTGCGGCGGGGGCTGCTGCGGCTGAGCTCGACCGGCGGCGAATGGTTCGACCCCTGCGGGCACTTCCCGCACGGGGACGTTGCTCCGGCTCATGGCTGGGCTCCGGCGCGCTGCGCCGTCAACGCTTGTTGCGCCGCGCCTCCGTTCTGCCGAGTCAGTGAGCGCAACAAGCTCGGCCATCGCCTTCGCCCCGTGTCCGTCGGACCGCTCCTCGGCGAGCTGTCGCGTCTCGACCGCGATCCTGCGAACGAACCGCCGGTCGCGATCTGTGACGGCGACAAGGGC